>CADEDX010000365.1 GCA_902826195.1 uncultured Bradyrhizobium sp.
ACCTCATTCTCCAGTTCCAAGACCGCCTCCGCGCCCGACTCGTTCTTCACGGCCACGCTCGCCGAGGCCGACCCGGAAATCGCCGCCGCTATCAAGGGCGAACTCGGCCGCCAACGGCACGAGGTCGAGCTGATCGCGTCCGAAAACATCGTCAGCCGGGCGGTGTTGGAAGCGCAGGGCTCGGTGATGACCAACAAGTACGCGGAGGGGTATCCGGGTGCGCGGTACTATGGCGGCTGCGAGTGGGTTGACGTGGCCGAGACGCTGGCGATCGAGCGCGCCAAAAAGCTGTTCGGCGCCGGCTTTGCCAACGTCCAGCCGAACTCCGGCAGCCAGATGAACCAGGCGGTGTTTCTGGCGCTGCTGCAGCCCGGCGACACTTTTATGGGCCTCGATCTCGCCGCCGGCGGCCATCTCACCCATGGTTCACCGGTCAACATGTCCGGCAAGTGGTTCAAGGCATCGCACTACACGGTGCGCCGCGACGATCACCTCATCGACATGGATGAAGTGGCCAGGCAGGCCGAGCAGGTGAAGCCGAAGCTGATCATTGCCGGCGGTTCGGCCTATTCGCGCCCCTGGGACTTCAAGCGTTTTCGCGAGATCGCCGACTCGGTCGGTGCGTACCTGCTGGTCGACATGGCGCATTTCGCCGGCCTCGTCGCCGGTGGCGTCCATGCCTCGCCGGTGCCGCATGCCCACGTCACCACCACCACTACGCACAAGTCGCTACGCGGCCCGCGCGGCGGCCTGATCCTGAGCAATGACGAGGCGATCGCCAAGAAGCTCAACTCGGCGATCTTCCCGGGCCTGCAGGGCGGTCCGCTGATGCATGTGATCGCCGCCAAGGCCGTCGCCTTCGCCGAGGCGCTGCGCCCCGACTTCAAGGTTTACGCCAAGAACGTGGTCGAGAACGCCAGGGCGCTGGCGGAAACGCTGCGCGGCCATGGCCTCGACATCGTCTCCGGCGGCACCGACAACCATCTGATGCTGGTCGACCTCAGGCCGAAAGGCCTGAAGGGCAACGTGTCGGAGAAGGCGCTGGTGCGAGCTGCGATCACCTGCAACAAGAATGGCATCCCGTTCGATCCCGAAAAGCCGTTCGTCACCTCGGGCTTGCGTCTCGGCACGCCGGCGGCGACCACGCGCGGTTTCGGCGTCGCCGAATTCCAGCAGGTCGGCGGCATGATCGCCGAGGTGCTCAATGCGCTGGCGCAGTCGGAAGACGGCAAGGCACCGCTGGTCGAGGCCGCGATCAAGGAGCGCGTCAAGGCGCTCACCGACCGTTTCCCGATCTATCAGTAAGGTCCCGTTGGATGCGTTGTCCCAGCTGCAACAGTCTCGATACGCAGGTGAAGGACTCGCGTCCGACCGAGGATTCGGCCGTGATCCGGCGGCGGCGGGTGTGTATCGCCTGCAACTTCCGTTTCACGACGTTCGAACGGGTGCAGTTGCGCGAACTCACCGTCATCAAGCGCAACGGCCGACGGGTGCCGTTCGACCGCGACAAGCTAGTCCGCTCGCTGCAGATCTCCCTGCGCAAGCGGCCAGTTGATCCTGAAAGGGTCGAAAAAATGGTCTCCGCGATCGTGCGCGAGCTCGAAAGCGGCGGCGAGGCGGAAGTCTCCTCGGAGGCGATCGGCGAGATCGTGATGGAGCATCTGCGTCAGCTCGACGACGTCGCCTATGTCCGTTTTGCCTCCGTGTACCGCAATTTCCGCGAGGCCAAAGATTTTGAAGCCGTGCTCGGCGAGCTCTCCGCAGAAGACGCCGCGCGGGTCGCCACGTTGCGCAAATGATCTTCCGCATCCTGGAAGACCAGTACGGGCAGAAACTGAAAGAAGCCAAAGCGGCGGACCGGCGCTTCATGCAGCTGGCACATTCGCTCGGCCGGCGCGGGCTGGGACGCACCTGGCCGAACCCGGCGGTTGGCGCGGTCGTGGTCAAGGACGGCGTCATCGTCGGCCGTGGCTGGACGCAGCCGGGCGGACGGCCGCATGCCGAACCCGAGGCGCTGCGACGGGCCGGGGAAGCCGCGCGCGGCGCCACGCTCTATGTGACACTGGAGCCCTGTTCGCATTTCGGCAAATCGCCGCCCTGCGTCGATGCGGTGATCGCCTCGGGCATTGCGCGCGTGGTGTCGGCGATCGAGGACCCTAATCCGGAAGTGGCCGGGCAGGGCCACGCCAGACTTCGCGCCGCCGGGATCACGGTCGACGTCGGGCTGGGCGCCGCGGAAGCCGCCCGCGATCACGCCGGGCATTTCCGCCGTATTCGCGACAAACGCCCCCACGTGATCCTGAAACTCGCGGTGTCTGCCGACGACAAGATCGGCGCCGCCGGCCATAAGCCGGTCGCAATCACGGGCGAGGCGGCGCGGACACGGGTGCATCAGTTGCGCGCGCAATGCGACGCCATTCTCGTCGGCATCGGTACCGTGCTGGCGGACGATCCGGTCCAGACCTGCCGCCTGCCGGGGATGGAGGCGCGCTCGCCGGTGCGGGTGGTGCTGGATCGCGCGTTGCGGCTGCCGGGCGACAGCAAGCTGGTCCATTCCGCGCGCCAGACGCCGCTCTGGGTCATGACGTCGGATTTCGCTGAAGCGCCCGCCGCCATGAAACTCGGCGCGGCTGGCGCGCAGGTGATGCGCGTTGCGGATATGGCCCAGCCGCCGGGGCTCGATCTGCTGGCGGTACTGCACGCTCTGTCCGGCAAGGGGATCACACGGCTGATGGTGGAAGGCGGCTCACGCGTGGCTTCGTCCTTTGTCGCTGCCAATCTGGTCGATGAAATCTGGCTGTTGCGCGGGCCTGACAGTATCGGAGCAGGCGGCATTCCCGCGCTGGACGCATTGCCGCTGTCGTCTCTCACCGGGTCGCCCGCGTTCAAGACACGTGCTAGCGAAACGTTGGGTAAGGACACACTTACGATTTACGAGCGCGCTACCTAGGTTCGTCATGCCCGGGCAAAAGCGCGAAGCGCGGCTTCGCACTAGATGTCCCAGGCATCCACGTCTTGGTGGCGGATAAAAAGGGAAGGCGTGGATGGCCGGGACAAGCCCGGCCATGACGGTGGTGGAAATGTTTACCGGAATTGTCACTGATGTCGGCGAGATCGCGAGCCTGATGCCCAAGGCGCAGGGCCAGTTGCACCGCCTGCGCATCGCCTGCCGCTACGACCAGGCCACCATTGCGGACGGCGCATCGATCGCCTGCAATGGCGTCTGCCTCACGGTGGTCGCGTCAGGCGTCGAGGGCGGCAAGACCTGGTTCGACGTCGACGCCGCCGCCGAGACGCTCCGTATGACCACCGCCAGGCATTGGGCCAAAGGCACCAAACTCAACCTCGAGCGCGCCCTGAAGATCGGCGATGAACTCGGCGGCCATATTGTCCCGGGGCATGCCGACGGCATTGCGACCATCGTCACGCGTGACGATCTTCCCGACATGGCGCGGTTCGAGCTGAGCACCACGCGGGAGCTGGCGCGCTTCATCGCCGCCAAGGGCTCGGTGACGCTGGATGGCGTGTCGCTGACCGTGAATACGGTCGAGGATGTCACGTTTTCGGTGCTGATCATCCCACACACGCTCAGCGTCACCACGCTCGGCGGCTGGCGCGCCGGCAGCGAGGTCAATATCGAGGTCGACCTGATGGCCCGCTACGCGGCGCGGCTGTCGGAAATGAAGTGATGGCAACGACAATGTGTCATACGCGGGCTTGACCCGCGTATCCATCCTCTTAACAAGATGGCTTCTCGGCAGGATGGATTGCCGGGTCAAGCCCGGCAATGACGAAGGCGACCAATGGCAGACGCACGGCGCGCACCGCTGAAGGACCGGACCGACATTTCAGGCGCGCGCGCTCTGATCGTTGAGGCGCGGTTCTATGACGACATTCAGGACGCGCTGCTGGAAGGCGCTGTCACCGAGCTCAAGGCGGCCGGCGTGACGCATGACCTCATCACCGTGCCCGGGGCGCTGGAAATCCCGGCCGCCATCGCGATCGCGCTCGATGCTGCCGAAAAGAACGGCAAACCTTACGATGCGGCAATCGCGCTCGGCTGCGTGGTGCGCGGCGACACCATCCATTTCGAGATCGTCTCGATCGAGTCCTCGCGCGCGCTGATGGACCTGGCAGTCTCGCGGCGTTTCCCGCTCGGCAACGGCATCATCACGGTCAATACCGACGCGCAGGCCTGGGCGAGGGCGCGGGCCAGCGAGTTGAACAAGGGCGGCGACGCCGCACGCGCGGCGCTGGCGATGTTGCGGATCAAGCGGCGGCTGACAAAGGCCTGACGATGGCAGACAGCAAGAAGCCAGCGAAAAGTCCGGACCGCAAAGCCAACCGGCGCGGCGCGGCGCGGCTTGCCGCCGTACAGGCGCTGTACCAGATGGACATCGGGGGGGCGGGGATCAACGACATCTTTGCCGAGTTCGAGAGCCATTGGCTCGGCAACGAGGTCGAAGGCGACAAATATCTTCCGGCAGAGGCTGCGTTCTTCAAGGACGTGGTGGCCGGTGTGGTGCGCGACCAGGCGAGGCTCGATCCCATGATCGACGATGCGCTGCAAAAAGGCTGGCCGTTGAAACGGATCGACGCGATCTTGCGCGCGGTGCTGCGCGCCGGCTCGTATGAGCTGGAGCACCGCAAGGACGTGCCGGGCCGCGTGGTCGTGTCCGAGTATGTCGACGTCGCGCACGCCTTCGTCGAGAAGGACGAGACCGGCATGGTCAACGCCGTGCTCGACCAGATCGCGCGCCAGTTCCGCGCCGATGAGTTTGCGCGTGGCTAGCGGCAAATCCGCGTCCGGAGAGGACGCGCTGATCGCGCGCTATTTCCGGCCGCTTGCCACCGACCCCGGCGCCTTCGGTCTCGACGACGACGCCGCGGCGCTGCGGCCTGACGGCTCCGACATTGTGGTGACGACGGACGCGATCGTCGAGGGCGTACACTTCCTGCCCGACGATCCCCCCGACACCATCGCGCGCAAAGCGCTGCGGGTGAACCTGTCCGATCTCGCGGCGAAGGGGGCAATCCCTGCGGGGTTCGTGCTGACGTTGGCCTTGCGGCATGCCGAGGAAGCCTGGCTTAAACCGTTCGCGGCGGCGCTGGGCGAAGATGCCGTGCAGTTCGCCTGTCCGCTGCTGGGCGGCGACACCGTGTCGACGCCCGGACCGCTGATGGTCTCGGTCACCGCGTTCGGCCAGGTGCCGCCGGGCAGGATGGTTCATCGCAGCGGCGCCAAGCCCGGCGACCGGGTCATGGTGACCGGCACCATCGGCGACGCTGCGCTGGGTCTGGCTATTCTGCGCGGCGGAAAAGTCCATGCCGCCGCATCCGACGGCGCCGCGCGCGACATGCTGATCGGCCGCTATCGCGTGCCGCAGCCCCGCGTGGCGATGGCCAAAATCGTTCGCGATCATGCCAGCGCGTCGATGGACGTGTCGGATGGCCTGGCCGGCGACCTCGCCAAGCTGTGCGGCGTATCCGGCGTGTCCGCGGTGATCGACCTGCCGTCGGTCCCGCTGTCGGAAGCGGCGAGGGACCTGGTACGGCGCGGCATCGTCGGGCGGGAGACGTTGATCGCCGGCGGCGACGATTACGAGATCATGTGCACGCTGACGGAAGATCACGTGGAAGCGTTCGTGCAATCTGCGCGGGAGGCTGGTATCGCGGTGAGTTCCATCGGCAGGGTGATCGCGGGAGGCGCAGTTCCAAAGTTCATCGATGGGAACGGCGCTGAAATCGTGCTGGAACGGCTGTCTTACAGCCATTTTTGAAGGCGAAGTCGCAAGCGCCCGGCTTTATTTCCCGCCAGCCATTGCTATTTCGCAGAAAACCTATAGGTGTATACCCATTCGATTATCGTCGTGCCTTTTCGAACGCGCCTCCCCGAGAGGCTTCTTCCAGAGACATCGTCGTAAGATTGGATTTTGAATCCGCGCGATCGCCGCGCGGAATGAAAGCCTATGTGCTTTGGAGAAGAGAAAATGGCTACGGGAACTGTGAAGTGGTTCAACGGTCAAAAGGGTTTTGGTTTCATTGAGCCGAGCGATGGCAGCAAGGATGTGTTCGTGCACATCTCGGCCGTCGAACGCGCCGGCCTCGGCGGACTGGCCGAAGGCCAGAAGGTTCAGTTCGAACTCAAGACCGACAAGATGCGGGGCAAGGTGAGCGCGGAGAATCTGTCGCTCGTCTAAGGCCTCGAGACGGTCGTTTCACGGATGTACTGAAATGGCTTGTGAGCCCGCTCGGTCCTGATGGGATTGGGCGGGTTCTTGTATTTTCAGGTCTGGCCTAACCGCATGGTTGCAGCCCACCGCCACGCGGGCGATCCTGCTACCCTCGCTTTACGGTGAATCCTTTCAAAAATCGACGGATTCTGGGCTCCGCGGCGTTGCGCCGGGGGGGCGATTTTGGCATGGTCCCGCCGATTTGAGGGGCCACCCTTCTGGGCAGGGAAGACCTCCACAATTAGCGCCTGCCGCGCTCGCGGGACGGCGTGGGGCAGAACAAAAAAATCTGAGGAAATTCAATGACAGCATTATGGGTGATTGTGCTCTGCGGAGCGCTTTCGATCGTTTACGCCATCTGGGCGACGTCGTCCGTTCTGAAAGCCGACGCCGGCAACGCGCGCATGCAGGAGATTGCGGCTGCGGTGGCCGAAGGCGCGCAGGCTTACCTCAAGCGTCAGTACATGACGATCGGCATGGTCGGCATCGTCATCTTCGCCCTGCTGGCCTATTTCCTCGGCATGCTGGTTGCGATCGGCTTCCTGATCGGCGCCGTGCTGTCGGGCGCCGCCGGCTTCATCGGCATGAACGTTTCGGTCCGCGCCAACGTGCGCACCGCCCAGGCCGCGACCACCTCGCTGGCGGGCGGCCTCGAACTCGCCTTCAAGGCGGGCGCAATTACCGGGCTCCTGGTGGCCGGTCTCGCGCTGCTCGGCGTCACCATCTA
>CADEDX010000366.1 GCA_902826195.1 uncultured Bradyrhizobium sp.
CGGCGATCGAGATGGTCAGTCTCGATGGTCTGGTTCCGAAGGATCACCTGCTCCGCAAGATCGAAGCGGTGATCGACTTTTCCTTTATCCATGACCGGGTTGCCGGGCTTTATTGCCCGGACAATGGCCGTCCGCCACTCGATCCGACGCTGATGTTAAAGGCGCTGTTCATCGGCTACCTGTTCGGGGTGCGTTCGGAACGGAAGTTGGTGCGGGAGATCGAGGTCAACGTGGCCTACCGCTGGTTCCTGTAGCCTGAAGCTGACTGACCCGGTGTTCGACGCCTCGACGCTGAGCCAGAACAGGCGGAGGCGCTGCAACGACACGAGGGTGGCTCAGGACATCTTCGACGCGATCGTGCAGCAGGCCATCGCCAAGGGCCTGGTCGACTCTACGTCGACCCGACGCACCTGAAGGCGAACGCCAACAAGAACCGCTATGACACGGCTGTGGTCGCCAAGTCACGGGCCGATTATTGGGAGGCGCTGGATGCCGCGATCGAAGATGACGGCGCCGAACACGGCAAGAAGCCGTTGAAGGACAAGCCACGGGAACCGGTTCAGAAGGAGACCAAGGTGTCTCGCACTGATCCCGAGAGCGGCTACATGGTGCGCGATGGCAAGCCGAAGGGCTTCTTTTATCTCGATCACCGCACCGTGGATGGACCGCTCGGTATCGACGCCAGCCAATGCGCATGTCTCGATCGTCTATCTCGGCCGGCTCGATCGCCAGCGCCAACGCTTCGGGTTCGATGTCGGTGCGGTCGGGCTGGATGCCGGCTATGCCACCTCAGGGATTGCCAAGGGCCTTGAGGTCGTCGCATTCTCGGCGTTACCGGCTATCGAAGACCGACCCCGCCGCGGCCCGGCATGATGGCGAGCAAGGCGTTCAACTACGAAGCCAAACTCGATGGCTATCGCTGCCCGCAGGGGCAGTTGCTGGCCTATGCCACCACCGACCGCGCCGGCTACCGTCACTACAAGAGTGACCCTTCGATCTGCAAAGCATGTCCGCTGCTGGCCTCATGCACGTCCAGCCGCACGGCCACCCGCTTGATCACGCGCCACGTCTGGGCGGACGCGCGCGAACGCACCGATGCCTATCGCCTGACGCCTTGGGGAAAACGCATCTACAAGCGCCGCAAGGAGACCGTCGAGCGCTCCTTTGCCGACGCCAAGCAGCTTCATGGCCATCGATACGCCCGCTTCCGAGGGCTCGTTGCCGTTACCTGCCAATGCCTGCTCGCCGCCGCAGCCCAGAACATCAAGAAGATCGCCCTCGCGCTGGCTTACAGGCCGGCTCTTGCCTGAGCTCGCACTCCGAAGCCACACATAACCTCCAAAAAAGCAAAACCCCGTCGAAAATCGACGGGGTTTGTCAGCAGTCTGAGGGGTGGGCATCTCTGCCCACCCCGATCCGTTCCCGGGAGCTGCCGCCGATGGCGTTAGCCCTCGATGATGTAGACGATCTCGCGGGTCTGAGGGCGTACGATGACGTAACGGCCGCCGACCAGAATCACCTCGTAACCGCGCCACTGCGGATAGATCTCGACAATTCGGGGCGGAAGCGGATGGAAGCGGACCGACGCCGGCACCGCGGTGCCGACCGAGATGTTGAAGTTCACATTGGTGGTTTCCTGGATCTTCTCCGACCGGATGGCGGTGTTGATCTGGGTGCGTTTCTCTGCCGGGGGAGCAGCCGTCGCCGAGGTGGCGGCGTTGCCAGTCGTCTGCGACTTGCTCTCGCTCGCGGCGGAGCCCGACTTGCTGTCGGTCTTGCCATCGCGGCTTTCGGTGCTCGTGGTGCCGCTCTTGCTGTCACGGCCCTCGGCCTTCATGTCCTTGCCGCCCTTGGAGTCGGTCTCCGAGTGCATGCTCTTGGACTTCTCGCCCTGCATGCGGTTGCCGTCCTGCGCGCTCTTGCTGCCGGCCGGAGCCTTCTCGTTGGACTCCGAGGCTTTCATGCCGGGCTCAGAACCCTTCATGCCGGTCTCGCCTTTCATGCCGGATTCGGCGCCCTTCATGCCGGAGTTGCCGCCGCTGTCACGCTGCATCGCGCCGCCGGACGAAGCACCGCCGGAAGGAGGCGCGCTCTGTTGTGCCGCCGGACTGCCCGCCGTACCTGCGCCGCCGCCCGCACCCTGCGCGTTAGCAAAGCCGGTTCCGGCGATCAGGGCCGCCGTGGCGACCGAAATCAAAAAGCGATTACTCATTAGATTGTCTCCTCACATGTCTGCATTGCCCGCCCGACAACGTGAGGAAGTGCGCGATGTTCCGGAACATTACCGGTTCCGCCGACTTTGTTTTGTGAATGCGAGATAAACTGCCGTGCATAAAGGCGCTGCAAGCAAAAAGGCGGCCGGCTGTCAGGCCGGCCTTCGTTGCGGGTGGAATTTTCGCTTCGAACGTCAGCAAGTCGCCTTGCCGCAGCGGGCGTTGCTGATCTTTTCGCGCAGGCTCTCGACGCCGACCGCGCCGATCACGACTTGCTTGCCGATCACGTAGCTAGGCGTGCCGTTCATACCCATCGCTTCGGCCAGCTTGAAATTCTCCTCGAGCGTATTGCGCACTTCGGCGCTCGCCAGGTCCTTCTCCAGCTTCGCCATGTCGAGACCGACTTCCTTGGCGACGGCCATCGCGCGTGCCTTGTCGGCAGCGCCGCGGCCGGTGAGCAGCTTCTGGTGGAAGTCGAGATATTTCTTGCCGGTCGGATCCTGCATGCGCACGCCGACGCCGACCTGGGCAGCCTCGACCGAACCCTGGCTCAACACCGGGAATTCCTTGAGCACCACCTTCAGCTTCGGATCGGCCTTCATCAGCTCCATCATGTCGGTCATGGCGCGCTTGCAGTAGCCGCAATTGTAATCGAAGAACTCGACGAAGGTGACGTCGCCGTCCTTGTTGCCGAGCGTGACGTTGCGCGGCGAGTTGAAGATCACGTCGGCATTCTTGGCGACGCCGGCTTCGTGCTTGGCGGCTTCCGCGGCGGTCTGGCGCTTGCTGAGCTCGTTCATCGCCTCTTCGAGCACTTCGGGATGTGCGATCAGATACTCGCGCACGATCTTCTCGATGTCGCCGCGCTGGCTGTCATTGAAGCTTTGCGCGGAGGCGGACATCGGCGCGCTGATGAGGGCCAGGGCAAACAATGCGGAAATGACAAAACGGAACAAGGGCATCGAAAAATCCTTATGCGGCGGGTTCCCGGGCAATTCCGCTGGAGGCCGGCTCCTGAAGAATGTCCTGGTCGGAGGTGACCAATTCGTGGCTATCAGGTTCCGATTATAGCCGAAAGCGGCTGATTTCTAGTTGCTCTTCTGGCCGGGCATCGGCTTGGCGCTCACAATGTCGTCAGCCTTGACCCATCCCGGCGTCCCGATGGCGAAGCGCGTCTTTGCCCGCGACGCAAGGTCGCGCGCCGTTTTGTTGTCGCCGCGCAGGTAGGCGGCCTGGGCCGAGGCCAGGTCGGCCTGCGCGTAGTCGCCCTTGCGCCCATAGGCCATCGCGAGCTGCATGTAACCAAGCGGGGCCTCGGTCTCGCGCGCCACCGCGGCACGGAGGATGGCGATGGCCTCGTCGGTGTAGGCATTGTTGTTGGTTGCCACCAGGGCTTGCCCGAGCATCATCTCGATCAGCGGGGAATTGTTGGAGAGCTGCACTGCCCTGCGTAGCGGCGCAATCGCCTCCTGCGGCTTGCCGCCCTCCAGCAGCGCCTGGCCGCGCACCTCGTAGAAATACGGATTGTTGGGCTGCTGCTGGATCAGCGCGTCGATCTGGGAAAGCGCGCTGCGCAGGTCGCCGTGCAGATAGGTCGAGATCGCTTGGGCATAGCGCGCCGGCAGGCTGTTGTTGGACAGCGGATAGCGCCGGTAAACGGTCTCCTGCCGTTCCATGAAGGCCGAGATCTTGGCGCGCACCATGTCGTGCCGCATCTGCAGGGCAGGGTCGTCCTTCTTGTCCCAATAGGGGCTCGACCGCGCCAGCTCTTCCAGCGCGGCGACGCGCTGGGCCGGCATCGGGTGCGATTGAACATAAGGATCGGCGCCGCGGGATGCGAAAAGGCTTTCTTCTGTGAAGCGCTTGAAAGTCTCGTACATGCCGCGCGAGGACTGCCCGGTGGCGTTGAGGAACTTGACGCCGGCCTTGTCGGCGTTTTCCTCCTGCTGGCGCACGTAGGAGAGCAGGTTGCGGCGGATGATTTCGCCGGGCGCCGAGAACATCGCAGCACCGGCGTTCGCAAGCCCGCTATTGGCGCCGCCGCCTTGCGAGCCGGCCACCATCGCGCCGGCGCCGAGCAGCATCGCGATGATCATCTGGGTCTGGGCCTGAGCCATCTGCTCGCGCATCTTGGCGAGGTGGCCGCCGGCGAGATGGCCGGTCTCGTGCGCCATCACGCCGATGATCTGGTTCGGCGTCTCCGACTGCATGATCGCGCCGTAGTTGACGAAGATGCGGCGGCCGTCGGCAACGAAAGCGTTGAAGACGCTCTGGTTGATGATCACCATCTGGATGTTCTGCTTTTCCAGACCGGCGGCGCGCAGGATCGGCCTGGTGTATTCGCGCAGCAATTGCTCCGTCTCGGTATCGCGGAGCACCGGCGGACCCTTGGCCTGCTGCGCCTCGGCCGCCATCGGCGCCGTGGCGAGCGCGACGGCCATTGCCAGCGCGGTCAACTTCAGGGGCTTCTTGCGGTGGGCGATGCGGAACAGCATGAGCGGTCTTTGGTGATTGGCGGCAGGTTGGGATTTGCCCGGACGCCGGTCCGGTGTCCAGCTAGATCAGAAACAGGTCCCCGTCTGCTCGTTCAGCGCGTTTCTTCACCGCAGTCAGGAGACCGCTTCGTGAACCCGGTTTCACTTCGCCGGAAAAGGCTATAACAAGCCACCGAATACGGCCAGTCTGGGGCATGGCCGGTTCGGGAAACCTGAATTCGACCGCGCCCCTGTGCAAATAGCAGATATCGATGCTGGAATCGACACTTAGAGACCGCGCGGCGACGCTGCTCACGCCTTCGGCGCGGAGCGATGTTCCGCCCTTCATGGTGATGGACGTGATGGCGGCGGCGGCCCGCATCGAGGCAGCCGGGGGCCATGTCATTCACTTGGAAGTGGGGCAGCCGGCGGCGCCGGCGCCCAAGGTCGCCATCGCGGCCGCGCACGCCGCGCTCGATTCGGTGCGGATCGACTACACATCGGCGCTCGGCATTCCCACGCTGCGCACGCGGATCGCAAGGCACTACCGCGACACGTATGGCTGCGCGGTCGATCCCGAGCGCATCGTGATCACCACCGGCTCGTCCGGCGGTTTCATTCTGGCGTTCCTGTCGATGTTCGAGCCGGGCGACCGGGTGGCGGTCACGGTGCCGGGCTATCCGCCATACCGGCATATCCTGACCGCGCTCGGCTGCGAGCCGGTGCTGATCGAGACTTCGAGCGCTACGCGTCATGCGCTGACCGGAGAGGCCTTGCTGGCTGCGCATCGCAAGGCGCCGCTGAAAGGCGTATTGGTCGGCAGTCCCGCCAACCCGACGGGAACGATGATGTCGCGCGAGGCGCTCACCGGGCTGATCAATGCGGCGGAGGGCGCCGGCATCCGATTCATCTCCGACGAAATCTATCACGGCCTGGACTACGCGTTTCCGGCGGTGACCGCCGCGGAACTCTCGCCACAGGCGCTGGTAATCAACTCGTTCTCGAAATATTTCTGCATGACCGGCTGGCGGGTCGGCTGGATGGTGGTGCCGGAGCCGCTGGTGCGGCCGATCGAGCGGCTGCAGCAGAATCTGTCGATCTCGGTGCCTACGCTGTCGCAAATCGCGGCCGAAGCGGCGTTCGAAGGCCGCGAGGAGATGGAGGCGATCAAGCGCGGCTATGAGGAGAACCGCCGGATCCTGATCGAGGGACTGCCGAAAGCCGGCCTCACAAAATTCCTGCCGGCGGACGGCGCCTTCTACCTCTACGCCGATGTTTCCGACTTCACCGCTGACAGCTTCGAATTCGCCGGCCGAATGCTGGAGAAGGCGCATGTGGCGGCGACGCCGGGCGTCGATTTCGATCCGATCCACGGCCGCAGTTTCGTTCGCTTCTCCTATGCGCGCTCCGCCGAGGAGATGCATGAAGCCGTGACGCGCATCGCGCGGTGGCTGCGATAGCGCCGCGCCCGTTCATTCTCCAAACCATTCAAACCTGCAATCAATCGAGGAAATATCCGTGTCCGTCAAACTCGTGCCTGAAGTCGTCCAGTCGTCACATTTCCCGCTCGCCGCCCAGCTGTGGCCGCTCCCTGCCGATGGCTCGTCGGGTCTGTTGCGCGGCGTGATCGTCGTCGCGCTGGGCACGGCGCTGCTGACCTTGTCGGCCAAGGTCAATCTGCCACTGCCCTATGTGCCGATGTCGTTGCAGACGCTGGTCGTGCTGATGATCGGCGCAGCCTATGGCTGGCGGCTCGGCAGCGTGACAGTGAGGCGGAGGGGGCCATTGGATTTCCGGTATTCGCAAGTCCGGTCGGCGGCCTTGCGCCGTTGATCGGTCCGACGGCCGGATATCTGTTCGGCTTCGTGGCGGCAGCCTTCGTGACGGGATGGCTGAGCGAGCGCGGCTGGGACCGGTCGCTGTTCGTGCTGGTCGGCGTTGCGCCATTCATCGCGGCGTCCCTGATCAAGAATGCGCTCGGCGCCACCCTCGTGCCGGCGATCCGGCGGATCGTTGGCCCGCGCGACGAGATTTAAGGCGATCCGCCAACACCATTGACTCCGCTCCCCAAAGTATTTTGGCTGTGTGCGACGGATTGGCGCAGGTGCGACCGGTCCGCGGCCTTTGAGGGGAGTAGGCGTCATGGCGGCAACGATTGCGGTTGAAGCACCGGCGAGTCCCGCAAAACCCTGGTACCGGGTTCTGTACGTTCAGGTCCTGATCGCCATCGTGCTCGGCGCGCTGTTCGGCTGGCTGT
>CADEDX010000367.1:0-1521 GCA_902826195.1 uncultured Bradyrhizobium sp.
TGGCGTGTTAGCGGCAGCGGCGCTGATCCTGTTCGCGCTTGCATCCGTCACCACGGTCCGGTTGAGCGGCGTCGGCGAAGTCCGCATGACGTTGCCCGCAGCCGTGGAAAGCCGCGACCTCCGGTTCGAGGACGGCAAGAACGGCGCAGTGCTCGTCTACGACGCCAGTAACCAGCAACTGGTCGACACGCTGGCGCCCGGCAGCAACGGCTTCATCCGCGTGGTGCTGCGTGGTCTGGCGCGGGAGAGAAAGCTCGGCGACATCGGCTCGCAGCCGCCGTTCCGGCTGACCCGCTTTGTCAACGGCCAGATTACGCTGACCGACACCTCGAGCGGCAAGCAGATCGATCTCGATGCCTTTGGATCGGCCAATACCGAGGCCTTTGCGCGGTTGATGAAACTGCGGGGGGGCGCGGCATGACCATGACCTGGACTGGTTCACGCAAGTCGTTCGACGTGCCCTGCACCGTCGAGATCGAGCAGACCTCGGAGACATTGCACGCCCACGTCATTCTCGATGGCGACATCGACATCAAGCCCGGCGATGAAGTCAGGGTGCACGACGCGCCGACCGGCGTCGAATTCGGCCAGCGCCTCGTCGTGCGCCGCACCGCCACGATCGTCCGCGGCGGCCCGCTCGACAGGCTGCGGGCGCGGATCGAAGGTTATCTCGAATTGACCGAACTTTACGAAGTCAGCTTCTCGGATGGGAGGGCAACATGATCCCCATGGAAGGCGGAACCCAGGGCAGCCTGCACACGCGCCCGGCGATCAAGGGCAGCAACGAAAGCCTCGAAAAGGCGCGCGAGGATACGATCCTCAGCCCGCGCTTCTACACCACCGATTTCGAGGCGATGGATCGCCTCGATGTCAGCCTGGTGCGATCCGAGTGGAACGCGGTCATCAGGGAACTGCGCGCCGATCACAACAAGGCGCATTTCGTCAAGACGGACGAATTCAAGAACGATCTTGAGTCGCTGCCGCCTGAGCTGCGCAAGGAGTTCAAGGACTTCCTGGTGAGTTCACTGACGGCCGAATTTTCCGGTTGCGTGCTCTATGCAGAGATCAAGAAGCGGATCAAGAACAAGGATATCCAGGAACTGTTCAGCTTCATGAGCCGCGACGAGGCACGCCATGCCGGCTTCATCAATGAGATACTCAAGGACCACGGCATCGGCGTCGATCTGAGCTTTCTGACAAAGGTGAAGAAGTACACATATTTCCGGCCAAAATTCATTTTCTACGCGACTTACCTGTCGGAGAAGATCGGCTACGCGCGCTACATCACCATCTTCCGGCAGATGGAGCGGCACCCGGAACGCCAGTTCCACCCGATCTTCCGCTGGTTCGAACTGTGGTGCAACGACGAGTTCCGCCACGGCGAAGCGTTTGCGCTTCTGATGCGTGCCGATCCCTCACTGCTGCGGGGCGTCAACAAGCTCTGGATCCGGTTCTTCCTGCTTGCGGTATTCGCCACCATGTATGTGCGTGATCACATGCGGCCGGGCTTCCACGAAGCGC
>CADEDX010000367.1:1531-6939 GCA_902826195.1 uncultured Bradyrhizobium sp.
TTATGATATGCGGGTATTCCGCATCACCTCGGAAATTTCCAAGCAGGTATTTCCGGTCACGCTGGATCTCGACGATCCGCGTTTCCTCGCCGGCCTCGAGCGCCTGCGGCTGATCTCCGAGGCGATCGCCGACGCGCGCGAGAAGGGCGGCCTGTTGTCGAAGGTGAAGCGCGCCGCGCTGGCGGGCAGGGCGGCGCTGACATTCGCGCGGCTGTTCCTGCTGCCGGTGAAGCCGAACGCACTGCCGCGCGAAATCTGCTTGCAACCGGCATGGTGAGGAGAGGGCGTTGATAGCGTCATACACGGTCCCACCCATCTACGCCGCATTTGTATGGTGGTTCAGCACCGGAGCCGTGCTGTTGCTGGTGGGGCTTTCGGGACGCTTTGAAAGGTTGCGGGCGTTGCTGGCAGGAGGGCTGCTCGCCGGATCGCTTGGCGGCCTGGCGCTTACGGCCGGCGATACCAGTGTCAGCGGCGCCTATACCGCCTTCACCTGTACCATCCTGCTATGGGGCGCGCAGGAGATCGCCTTTCTCGCAGGCTGGCTGACGGGACCGCGACCGCGGCCCTGTCCGGAGGGCGTGACCGGCTGGAAGCGTCTGAGCTACGCCTTGCAGGCCATCCTCTATCATGAGTTCGCGTTGCTGGCGTGTGGTGCCGCGGTCGTCGCGCTGACCTGGAACGGGCCCAATCAGGTCGGGTTCTGGACCTTCGCGGCGCTCTGGGTGCTGCGACAGAGCGCCAAGATCAACCTCTTCCTCGGCGTTCCCGTCACCAATGACGAGTTGATGCCGGATGCCGTGCGGTTTCTGAAGAGCTTCTTCGCCCGCAAGCCGGTCAGCGTGTTCTTTCCGGCTTCGGTTACGCTTGCGACCGCCGTTCTCGTCATCCTGATCCAGCGGATCGTCGAAGTGGCGGTGACGCCGTTCGATATCGTCGGACTGACGCTGGTTTCCACCCTGTTTGCGCTCGGCGTCGTCGAGCATTGGTTCATGCTGCTGCCGCTGCCTGCGATCACGCTTTGGGGCTGGGGCATACGCTCAGGTTTGCCGCCGGAGGACACCACCATGGAACAGGAACGCGACACCAAGGTCACCAATGCTCCGCCCAATCTCGTCGTGCTCGCTAATGTGCGCCCCGAAGCGGCGCCTTCGAGAACCGCGCAAGCGGCCTGCGCGCGGCAGCGGCTCGAAGACCAGTTCCGTCAGACTTTCCGTGAGCAGCACGCAAGCGATGGTCTGACGACGGCTCTTAACGTCAGTACCGAGCCGGCGGCAACGATCAATGGGAGGACGTCATGAACTACGAAGCTTATTTTCGCCGGCAACTTGAAGGCCTTCATCGCGAAGGACGCTATCGCGTATTTGCCGATCTGGAGCGCAAGGCGGGGTCGTTTCCCCGTGCCAGGCATCACCACCCTGATGGCGCCGGCGAGGTCACCGTGTGGTGCTCCAACGACTATCTCGGCATGGGCCAGCACCCGCAGGTGCTGAGGGCGATGCACGAAGCGCTCGACAGCTGCGGTGCAGGCGCCGGCGGCACCCGCAACATCGCCGGGACCAATCATTATCACGTGCTGCTGGAGCAGGAACTCGCAAGCCTGCACGGCAAGGAAGCCGCACTCCTGTTTACGTCAGGCTACGTCTCCAACATGGCCGCGATCAGTACGCTGGCGTCGCGGATGCCGGGCTGCACGATCCTCTCCGACGAGCTCAACCATGCTTCGATGATCGAAGGTATCAGGCACAGCCGCAGCCCGACGCGCATCTTCGCCCATAACGATCCGCGGGACCTCGAACGAAAGCTGAGCGATCTCGACCCGCACGCGCCGAAGCTGGTGGCATTTGAGTCCGTCTACTCGATGGATGGCGACATCGCGCCGATTGCCGAACTCTGCGACGTGGCGGACGCCCACAACGCCATGACCTATCTCGACGAAGTGCACGGCGTTGGTCTCTATGGACCAAACGGCGGCGGCATTGCCGATCGGGAGGGGTTGAGCCACCGCCTGACCGTGATCGAAGGCACGCTGGCCAAGGCGTTCGGGGTGATCGGCGGCTATGTCGCCGCATCGAGCACGATCTGCGATTTCATCCGCAGCTTCGCCTCCGGTTTCATCTTCACCACGTCGCTGCCGCCGGCGGTCGCAGCCGGCGCACTGACCAGCATCCGCCATCTCAAGGCCAGCTCGGCGGAACGTGACCGGCACCAGGATCGCGTGGCGCGGCTGCGCAGGCGTCTCGACGAGACCGGCGTCGCGCATCTCGATAATCCCAGCCATATCGTGCCGGTCATGGTCTGCGATCCCGTGCTGTGCAAGCAGATCAGCGACGTGCTGATCGACCGCTACGGCATCTACGTGCAGCCGATCAACTATCCGACCGTGCCGCGCGGCACCGAGCGATTGCGGATCACGCCGTCGCCGCATCATAGCGATGCCGACATCGAGCACCTCGTGCAGGCCCTGGCGGAGATCTGGGCCGAGGTCGGATTGGCCAAGGCGGCTTGAGTTGAGGCCGCGCGGCAGCGCCTTCAGCGCTTGCCGCGCGTCGATGGGCGGGTGATCCGGAGCCTGCCGCGGGTTCGGGGCAGGAATTGCGCGCCACGTGCGCCAAGGAACTCCAGCATCGCGCGCGCCGGTGGCAGCAGGATCTTGTCCTTGCGGGAAAGGACGAACCATTGCCGTATCACGGGAAGCCCGACCACATCGATCGTCACCAGCCGCCGCTCGTCGAGCTCGGTGGCTACCGTATGCGCGGAAATGAACGCGACGCCGAGGCCGGCGATCACCGCCTGCTTGATGGTCTCGTTGCTGCTCATCGCCATGCCGATTTTGGGGCGAACGTGCGCCGTTTCGAACAATTGCTCCATCAGGCCGCGGGTGCCCGAACCGGGCTCGCGCATCAAGAAGGTCTCGCCGGCGAGGTCGCTGAGCGCAATGCGGGATTTTCGCGCCAGGCGATGTCCCGTCGGCGCGATGATCACATGGGGATGATCGCCGATCAGGCGGACGTCCATATCGATGTCGGCCGGCGGGCGGCCCATGATCGCGAAATCGATGTCATAGCCGCGGAGCGCCTTGCCGATCTCCTGCCGGTTGCCGATCGAAAGCGTGACATCGACATTCGGATGGAGCTTGGAAAATCCCGAGATCATGAACGGCACGAAGTATTTCGCGGTGCTGACGGCGCCGATAGAGATCCGGCCGGCGGTCTTGCCCGCCATCATCTCCAGCGAGGTTTCGCAGTCTGCAATCGCCGCCTCGATACGCTCGGAAAGCGCCAGCACCTCACGCCCGGCATCGGTCAAGAGCATTCCTTCGCCGGTGCGCTGGATCAGCGGCAAACCCGCCAGCGCCTGCAAATTCCGAATCTGCAGCGTAACCGCCGGCTGGGTCAGATGCAGCCGTTTGGCGGCTGCGGTCACCGATCGATCGTTGTGAACGGCTGCCAGTGCGCGAAGCTGGCGAATGGTCAATTCCCGCGGAAACCGGCTTGCCATCGGCCCATCCTTCATAAGGAAAACTTTGCATCAGCCAAAGATAAGAAAATTTCCCTAATTTGGCAAATTGCGATGTGATGCGGCGCGGATTGCCGACCGGCAGGAAGTTTTGAAATGCCCCAAAGAGGGCGCGGACAGGGAGACGGCCATGGACGAGCGCTTGACCTTGCGTTCGCATCTCGATCTCTCGATGCAGGACGCGCCGAATGGGCCGGCGGTTGCCGCCGTGATCGAGGCGCTCGCGACGGCGTCGATCGGCGTTGCCGACCTGATCGCCGATGGGCCGCTGGCTGGCATTACCGGGCGGCATAGCGGGATCAATCCCGACGGCGACCTGCAGAAGGATATCGACGTTGCCGCCGACGAGATGATGCGCCACGCGCTCCGCGCCACGCTGGTTGCGGCCGTGCTGTCCGAGGAAGCCGAACTGCCGGAGATTCTTGACGCCACTGCGCCACTCTGTGTGGCGATAGATCCGCTCGACGGATCTGCCAATCTGGAGAACAATATCTCGGTCGGAACGATCTTTTCGATCCGCCCGCGCGGCAACGATGTCCTTTCAACCTTCTTCGAGCCTGGCACGGCGCAATGCGCCGCCGGCTTTGTGGTGTACGGGCCGCAGACCACGCTGGTGCTGGCGCTGAACGGCCGTGTCGACCTCTTCATTCTCGATCGGCGCGCCCGGGAGTTTCTGATGACGGCGCGCGGCGTTACGATTGCGCCGGATACGCCGGAGTTCGCGATCAACGCATCGAACCGGCGGCACTGGCACGGTCCCGTTCGCGCCTATATCGACGAATGCCTCGCCGGCACCAACGGCAACGGCAGCGCCGATTTCAACATGCGCTGGATCGGTTCGCTGGTTGCTGAATCGCTCCGCATCCTCGTCCGCGGCGGCGTGTTCCTTTACCCCGCCGACGCCCGTCCGGGATATCGGGAGGGCCGGTTGCGGCTGCTGTACGAAGCCCACCCGATGGCGCTGGTCATGGAGTGGGCGGGAGGGGCTGCGACCACTGGACGACGTCGCATTCTCGAGCTTTCGGCCAGGACGCCACACCAGCGCGTTCCGCTGATCATGGGATCGTCGCGCGGGGTCCGCGACGTGGCCACGATTCACGAAGGCATCGAACCGATGTTCGATAACAGAGACGCGCCGCTGTTCGCGCGGCGCGGTCTTTTTCGTTGAAGGGACGCCTACGATGTCGCGCCGATACCCCATCATATCGATAACGGGCTCATCCGGCGCCGGAACGACGTCGGTGAAGAAGACCTTCGAGAACATTTTCCGCCGGGAAAAGGTCGCGGCAGCCTATATCGAGGGCGACGCGTTCCATCGTTACAATCGCGTCGAAATGCGAACAAAAATGGCGGAAGAGGCCGAGCGCGGAAACAGGCACTTCAGTCACTTCAGCCCGGATACCAATCTGTTCGAAGAACTGGAGAAGGCATTTCGCGACTACGGCGAATCCGGCACCGGGACCACGCGTCACTATGTTCATGACCAGGAGGAAGCCAGACTTTACGGCGCCGAGCCCGGCACGTTCACCGAATGGGGGCCCTTGCCAGAAAATTCGGATCTGCTGTTCTACGAAGGCCTGCATGGCGCCGTGGTGACCGACAAGGTCAACATCGCGCAGCATGCCGATCTCAAGATCGGCGTCGTGCCCGTCATCAATTTGGAGTGGATCCAGAAGCTGCACCGCGACCGCAGCGCCCGTGGTTACACCGCGGAGGCTGTGACCGACACGATCCTGCGGCGGATGCCGGACTATGTGCACTATATCTGTCCGCAATTTGCCGAGACCGATATCAACTTCCAACGCGTGCCAACGGTGGACACGTCCAACCCGTTCATTGCGCGATGGATCCCGACGCCGGACGAATCGATGGTGGTGATCCGCCTCAAG
>CADEDX010000368.1 GCA_902826195.1 uncultured Bradyrhizobium sp.
GCGGCAAGCTGGGGGCGGAAGGAGCGTTCCAGATTGTGCATCAGCTTGAAGGCCTCGGCGATGGAGCGCCCGCAGGTCAGCATGCCGTGGTTGCGCAGCACCATCACGAACTTGTCGCCGAGATCGTTGACGAGGCGCGAGCGTTCATCGAGATCGAGCGCGATGCCTTCGTAGTCGTGATAGGCGAGGCAGTCGGCAAACTGCAGCGACCATTGATTGAGCGGCAAGAGGCCCCGCTTCTGGCAGGCAACCGCGATGCCGGCCACCGTGTGCGTGTGCAGGACGCAGATCGCATCATGCCGGACGGCGTGGATGGCGCTGTGGATCGTGAAGCCGGCCGGGTTGATGCCGAGACCCATGGGGTCGTCGATGACGTTTCCGTCCAGGTCGACCGTCACCAGGTTGGATGCCGTGACTTCCTCGAAGCGCAGGCCATAGGGGTTGATGAGGAAGCGGTCTTGCCGGCCCGGTAGACGGGCAGAGATGTGGGTGTAGATGCTGTCGTCGAGACCGAGCCGGTGAATCAGCCGGTACGCGGCTGCGAGGTCGATCCGGGTCTGGAGAGTCTGGTCTGTCGCCGCCGGCCGTGCCTTTGCCGTGGTGTGGGCTGCGCTGGTCATTTCCGCCTAGATCCATTTTCCATTTTTTCAGCTTGCGTGCGGCGCAGCATTTGGACAAGATTAAAGTGTCGACAATCGACGATCAAAAAATAATCACCAGATGACGCGGGTTTAGCCGATGCGCCCTATGTCGCTTCCTGTTGGATTACCGGCACTTGCCGACAGCGATCTGGTCGGCCAGATCGCCCGCATGCTGATGCAGGCCATTGTTCAGGGGCGGCTGCCTCCCGGCTCCAAGGTGGTGGAGGCAGGCATTGCCCGCGAACTAGGCGTCAGCCGCGCCCCGGTGCGGGAGGCGGCGCGGCTGCTGGAGAAGCAGGGGTTGCTGGTCGCAAGCCCGCGGCGAGGCTTCTTTGTGCGCAAGCTCGAAATCAGGAACATCGATGAAATCTACGATTTGCGCATTTGCATCGAACGGCACGCCGGCGTGCTGGCGGCGCGCAATCTTACGCCGCAGTCGCGCGACGTGCTGCGGCGGCAAATCGACGTTCTGCACAAGACCGCCGATCTCGACGATCCGGCGCGGCAGGTGGAGGAGGACTATCGCTTTCACCGGCTTATCTTTGAAATTGCCGATAACAGGCGCTTGCTGCGGCTGTTCGATGATCTCGCGGCGGAGCTGCGCATGGTGATCGGATTGATCGGCCGCCTGTACGACGATCCGCATGAGATCGCGCGCACGCACGAGCCGATGCTGGCCGCGATCGAGGCCGGTCATCCCGAACGCATCGCCGCATATGTCGATTATCATATCGGTCACGCCTGGCGCGAAGTTGGCAAACTGGTGCGGGAGCTTGCGCCGTCTGCCGGCAATGTCGTCGCACACCCAGGCGGGATCTTGTTTCCAACCAACGGAGTAACCGTGTGAAGGCCGTATACACCGAACTGCATCGCAGCCACGATCCGCAATTCTTCCTGGTGCGCGGCGTCGTCCAGCGCACCACCGAACAGCCAGAGCGCGCCGATCGGCTGCTTGCAGGGCTGAAGGCCGGCAAGCACGATCTGGTCGCGCCGACCGCCTTCGGTCAGGGTCCGCGAACGCGGGTTCACAGCGCCGAATATCTTCGTTTTCTGGAGGAGGCCTGGGAGGCCTGGAGCGCGCTCGGCGATTCCGGTCCTGAAATGATCGCCAACGTGCATCCTGTCCGCCATGCCGCGACGTACCCGACCCACATCGTCGGCCGGCTCGGCTGGCACACGGCCGATACGGGCTGCCCGATCGGTCCCGGCACCTGGGCTGCAGCCTGCGCCGCGACCGATGTTGCAGTAACGGCGGCCCAACTCGTCATGGACGGTGAAGACTCGGTCTACGCGCTCTGCCGGCCGCCCGGTCACCATGCGTTTCGCGATGTCGCCGGCGGATTCTGCTTTCTGAACAACAGCGCAGTCGCGGCTTCTCACCTTAAGCTGAAGCATGAGCGGGTCGCGATCCTCGACGTCGACGTGCATCACGGCAACGGCACGCAAGGAATCTTTTACGAACAGGCCGATGTGCTCACGGTATCGATCCATGCCGATCCCGTGTTCTTCTATCCCTACGTTTGGGGATATGCGCATGAGCGGGGCGCTGGCCTGGGCCTTGGCGCCAATCTTAACGTTCCGTTGCCGAAGGGCACCGGCGATGACGACTATATAAAGGCGCTGGGTGACGCGGAAAAAACCATCCGCGCGTTCGCGCCCGGCGCGCTCGTGGTGGCGCTCGGTCTCGATGCTTCAGAACGCGATCCGCTCGCCGGCCTCGCGGTGACGACACCAGGTTTCCGCCGCATTGGTGCTGCGATCGCTCGGCTGGGCCTTCCCACCGTTTTTGTGCAGGAGGGCGGCTATCTCTCCGACATCCTCGGCGCCAACCTGACCGCGGCGCTCGGAGGATTCGAGGAAGCGCGTTAGAGCATGATCCGGAAAAGTGGAAACCGGTTTTCCGAAAAGATCATGCTCAAATAAAAAGATGCGATCATGATCAAATCGCATCTAGCGGCGTCTACTCGATGACGATGCGCGGCGGTGGCCGGCGCGCCGCGCCGGTGACGATCGCGGTCCAGATTTCGCGCGCGATGCTGATATAGTGTCTGGCATGAACGCCGTCGGGTTCGACCGCGACGATCGGGCGGCCGTCGTCAGAAGTCTGGCGGATCTGCATGTCGAGCGGGATCTCGCCGAGATAGGGGATGCCGCGGCGCATCGCTTCGCTCCGCGCGCCGCCATGGCCGAAGATCGGCGTGACATGCTTGCAGGTCGGGCAGCAGAAGCTCGACATGTTTTCGATCAGGCCGAGGATCGGAATGCTCACCTTCTCGAACATCGCAATCCCGCGCCGGGCGTCGATCAGCGCGATGTCCTGCGGCGTCGAGACGATGACGGCGCCGGCCAGCGGCACCTGCTGCGCCATGGTGAGCTGGGCGTCGCCGGTGCCCGGCGGCAGGTCGACGACGAGAATGTCGAGATCGCCCCACGCTACCTCGCGCAGCATCTGGGTGATCGCCGAGATCACCATCGCGCCGCGCCAGATCATGGCGCTGTCTTCCTCGACCAGAAAACCGATCGACATCACCTTGACGCCGAAGCGCTCCAGCGGCTCCAGCATGCGCGGGCCGAGCTGCCGCGGCTTGCCGCGCAGCCCGAACAGTCTTGGCTGCGACGGGCCGTAGATATCGGCATCGAGAATGCCGGTCTTCAGTCCCAGCGCGGCAAAGCCGAGCGCGAGATTGCAGGAGGTGGTGGATTTGCCGACGCCGCCCTTGCCGGACGCGACCGCGATGACGTGCTTGACGCCGGGAAGGCCGGCGGCTTTCGACGTCGCTCGGGCTTGGAGATTGGGCGGGGGTGCGGACACGGGTTGCTCACGATCCAAGCGGATCGTCCTTTTTCACATCGCGCGCGCGCAAATAATCCTCCGTCGTCATGACGGGCGGTCGTTGCGGCGCCGCGTGGGGATCGAAACTCTCATTCACCACCGCTTCGACGCGGCAATCCGCGCACATCTTGATGACGTCGAGGCGCCTGGCGTTGGCGCCCTGGAACATCCAGTGCCTCTCGCCCAGCTTCGCCAGCACACGGTCGATCGAGCTTTTGGTGCCGAAGGGCTTTCCGCAGCCGATGCAGTGGAACGGCTCTTCTTCCTTCAGCACGCGTTGCGGGCTGTTCCAGGCCTGGAAGTCGAGCTGCGGCTCGATGGCGATGACCTTCTCGGGACAGGTGGACTGACAGAGCCCGCATTGCACGCAGAGGCTTTCGGTGAAGCGAAGCATGGCGCGATCGGGATTGTCCGATAGTGCGCCGGTCGGGCAGGCGGTGACGCAGGCATGGCACAGCGTGCAGCCCTCGACATCCAGCTTCACCGTGCCGAACGGCGCGCCCGGCGCCAGCGGAACGAGATCGACCGGGGTGGGTGCTGCGAGATGAAGCTCGCGAAATGTCGTCTCGAGCACGCCGCGCTTGGCGCCGCGCGGCAAGAGGCCGGCCGGCTTTGCCGTGGCGACGCCGCGAGGCGCCGCATCCAGCATGGTACGCAACGCGTCGGGATCGCCGGTCTCGATGGTCTGGATGACGCCGTTGCCAAAACCCAGCGCGCTGACGACACGATCGGCGGTTTCGACCGCGCGATGCAGGGCCGCGATGTCGTGACGCGGTTTTGCGCGCGTCAGTAGCGCGACGCCGCTGCCGCCATAGGCAAAGACAGATGCGATCAGCTCCGGGCCGAGCTGCGTCATCTCGTTGACGCGCAGCGGCAATACATTAGCCGGCAGGCCGTCGCCGAACCGCGCCAGCGCATCGATGATTGCCTCGCCGTGCTCGCCGTCGTGAAATAGCACAACGCCATCGTTTCCTCCCGCCTTGCGATAGGTTTGCAGCAATGTCCGCAGCCGCCGCATCAAGGCGTCGGCGCTCGGCAGCGCATAGGACGCTGCGCCGGTCGGACAGACGGATGCGCAGGAACCGCAGCCGGCGCAAACATTGGCGTCGATCGCGACCGCGTCGCCGTTTGGCGTGATCGCCCCGGTCGGACAGAGATCGAGACAGCGCGTGCACCCGGTGATCGACGAACGCGAATGCGCACATAGCGACGGTTCGAAATCGACGAAGCGCGGCTTGTCGAAGGTGCCGACCAGCGCGCCGGCCTCCGCAAGCGCGCGCTCGACAGCCGCCTTGTCGCGCGGATCGGCCCGCAGATAGCCGGGGCGCAGTTCATGCGCAGGGAACAGGGGGATACCGCCCGAGAGGTCGAGGATCAGATCGCAGGTCGAGGTCGCGCCGTTGCGCGAAGCGCCGAACAAGAGTTTTGCGCGCGAGGACGGCGACGGCAGTGCGTAATCGTCGATTGCGAGTTCGAATTGCCCGAGATGTCCACGCGCATTCCTGATTGTGCCCTTGAGCACAGGAAATTCATTGGTCCGGCGCGGGGTGACGTCGCCGGGCCTGGTGAGAAGCACGGTGATGTCAAGACGATCGGCTAGACGTTGCGCGGCCTCGATGGCAACCTCATCGCGGCCATAGATCAGCGCGACGCCGCTGCTTTCCAGCGTCACCAGCGAGATCGGCGGCATCTCTTCGCCTGCGGCGGCAATCAGCGCCGCGGTCTTTGGTCCCGCCGCGGCGGCATCCTTCGACCATCCGCCGGTCTCGCGGATATTGACGAAGGTGAGCTGCGCTTGCGGACTATTCTCCGCGACTTCCCGGAACAGCGGCTCTTCCTGGGTACACGCCACCGTGATCGGCGCGCCCTCAGTGAGTGCCTGCTTGAATAGATCGAGGTCGAGGCCGCAAAGCTGGTTCGCCTGCGCGATGGCAGCCGAACAGCCACGGCCGATCGCTTCCGCGTCGAGCGGCATGGTCTTCTCGCAACTGCAAATCAGGAGGCGAGACGCCGCACTCATTTGTAATACCATAAACCCGATTGCCTGATCCCAGGGTTCTGCGGTAACCGCTCGGAGAGACATCCGCAAGATACAATGGCCGCTTGTTTGGGTTAGCATATACCTGCGGGCAATGAATCAATGAGGGAATAGTTCTTCGTGGTTGCTCGTCCAGGCGATACGGAGCAGACGCTCGATCTGCCCCCCGGTTATACTTTGGTCGCGTTGCGCGAGCTCGGCGATGCCTTTGCCCATGCCTGCGAGATTGCGGCGGAGGCGGGCGCCGGAACATTGGTGTGGGTGCGCCGCTACGATCTGGTCGAATTCGCGGTGGTGCTCGAACCCGACGAACCGCTGCGTCCGGCGCGCCGGGCCCTGTTTGCCGGGATGAACGCGCTCGCCGATGCGATTGCCGCCCATTGTCCGCCGGAGCGGGAGGTCCTGTTCGACTGGCCCGACGCGATCCGTTTCGACACCGGCTTGCTCGGTGGCGGACGGCTGGGCTGGCCTGCCGAATGCAGCGAGGACGGCATACCCCAGTGGCTTGTTTTCGGCGTGATCCTGCGTGCCGCCGACATGGCGCATGTTCCGGAGACGCAGGGGGCCTCCGGCGTATCGTTGCTCAGCGAAGGTTTCGAGATGGTCGAAACCGATGCCATCATCGAAAGTTTCAGCCGCCATTTGATGACCGCATTCGATCGCTGGAAGGAGCGCGGTTTTGAGGGGATCGCGCGGGATTATCTGGAGCGGCTTCCCAAGCACAAGGCCGGTGAAATCAGACGCATCGACGTCAACGGCGACCTGCTGGTCGGCCTGCCGGCCGGCCGCGAAGCGCCGGCGCGAAGCAGCCTTGTGGATGCGCTTCGACGCGCCACTTGGTATGATGCGCAGGCGCGCGGTCCGAAACTCGGGTGAGGCGGATATGCTGAAATTTCCGCGAACCATCAGGCTGGACCCGTCGGACACGTTCGTCTTCGCGCGGGCGGCGGAACCCGGCGAATGGGCGGTGTCCGGCGCCTTCGTGTTCTGGAACCGGGATCCGGCCACGCTCGAACAAAAGCAGCGCGTGGCGCTGCGTTCCGGCTTTCTCGGAATCGACAGTCTGGGCTGGTCGACGCTTGCCATCGTCACCGAGGCGACGGAAGCGGAGCGGGAAGCGATGATCGAGCGGTTGGCCGCGCAGTTGATGGAAAAATTCGGCGCGCCGGACATCGCGGCTGCGCGTCTTGCCGCCGAGGAGGAAATCGCATTCGCGAACTCGCTGTGCGATCATCCGCCGCAGACGCTGCTTGCCGTGCAGCGCAGCGTCGAAAACGGCGAGGTCCGCGAACGTTTTCGTACGCTGAAACCTCGCCCCGGCGCCGCGGAGGCCGACCGGTTGCACGCGCATGCCAGCGCCTTTACCTTTCATGAAGTCGAAGGCGATGGCGAGCCTGCCGAAGAGG
>CADEDX010000369.1 GCA_902826195.1 uncultured Bradyrhizobium sp.
ACGGGGCGACGCAAACCCGGACATGGCGGACCAAAACGAATCGATGCAGATCGGTCCGACGTAGCCGGGTGCCTACAACAGCCGCGGCAATATCTGGTTCCACAGGGGCGACCTCGACCGGGCCATCGCGGACTTTAGCCAGGCGATCCAGCTCGATCCAAAATATGGGGTCGCCTACGCCAACCGCGGCAGCGCCTTGGGGGCCAAGGGCAACTTCGACCGGGCCATCGCGGAATTCGACCAGGCGATCCAGCTCGACCCGAAAGATGTTGATGCGTACTACAGTCGCGGCCGCGCCTGGAGCGGCAAGGGCGACCTCGACCGGGCCATCGCGGACTATAACCAGGCGATCCAGCTCAATCCGAAATATGGCAGCGCCTACGTCAACCGCGGCAGCGCCTGGGGCAACAGGGGCGACCTCGACCGGGCCATCGCGGATTATAACCAGGCGATCCAGCTCGATCCGAAAAATGCCAAAGCCTATTTCAACCGCGGCATGGCGTGGGAGAAGAAGCGTAGCCTGCAAGCGGCATTGGCTGACTTCAAGATGCACGCTCAACTCGCTCCGTCCGATCGAGACGGCCTGACGGCCGTGAAGCGCGTATCGAAAGAATTGCGCGCAAGATGACGGGGCGCGCTGACATGGCTTGAGGTCTGGAAGTGGCCGTTAGCGGACCAACACGGGCGTCCTCCGGCAGGTCGGCTTCTGACCTTTGCGGATTTGGGAGGCCGCTTCGGCGGATGCGTTTCATCGGGTGCCTTGCGATTGCCCCCTCCTTGGTGCCTTGCCGGCCAGCTCAGTTGTCGTTTCTCAAGCGACACGTGCTGTACCTGCTCGGGGCGCGGCCCGCAGACAGATGGCAGGCTCTCTGGCTCAGTTGATCCTTATCAACAATCAGGAAGTCCAGTGCAGGAAAGCCTGGGCAGCAATTTACGTTCATAGCGGACTTGGCGAGCGCTGCAGTTGCTGGGCTAACGTGGCTGATCGTTCCAGGGCTGAACCTGCTTCACCTCGCCAGGGCGCAGCCCGCCGAGGTGGCGAAGAATGTCCCCATAGTCTGGGTCGCCTGGAGAATATGTTAGGCGGGCGTCGCCGTGCAGACCGGGCCCCTTTGCAATCAAGTCGAGCACGATAGTGCGGTCCGGCCACATCGTTGCTGTTCCTATGCTTCGCGTCTGTTCCATTTCGGCAACCTTTACGATCTCTCGAGCGGACGGGTAGTCAGTGCGTTGATCACGCGACTGGGTTATTTTTCCGAAAGAAAGCAGCGCTCCCACTGCGATACAGAGCGTCGGTACGCAATACTTTCTCATTGATGGTCATCCCAATATTTTTTTAGTTGTGGAGTATTTTGATCCTTGCCTTCCGCATGGCGTGCCGCGCTCTCGGCATACGTTTCCCGGGGGCCACCCACTCCATCCTGCTTCTCATACTTTGAGAGCTTGTCCATGTCGGCCTCGCGCGCCTTCTTAAAGTCGTCGCTTTGAGATGGACTGGGGCTCCCTCGATCTATGCTATGCGTGGACTCGTGTGCGACCAGATTAGCGCAGCCGTGACCTTCGCCGGTCTTGGGGACATGCGGACCCGCCGGCGTATTGTGGCCGATCACCGCTATCACGACCTCGTTGCGCTCGCCATCGTTAGCCCCGGGAACCTTATCCCAAGTAGCACCGGGAGGCCACTCGCGTGGGTGGACGCCTTTCAAATCTGTTCGGTAATCGGTCACCGATCCGCGGCACGCGATCACCTTTGTGCCGTTCTTTTGCATTTGCTCGAGAGTGCTCTTCGGTAGCTTGGCCAGCGACTCCGCAACGAGCTTCACGTCTTCGGCGGTGCCCGATCCTCCTGTTTTAACCAACGACGTCGCCAGAGCTATATTCGGATTGACGGGCGCGGCGCTTGAGCTACCGCCTGATGCGCTGACCGACGCGGCCAGCGGTGGTGGCAGGTTTCGCTCGCTTTCCGGAAGGCACTTTTGCAGCGCTTCTTCGCGTGGCGTCGTTAACGTCGAATCTTTGCACGTTAGCGTCAGTGCTTCTTGGCTGAAAACTCTGGCGAATTCCGATTGGTCGGAACGATCGGCAAAACACGCTAGCCGAAGCGGCTGCCGCGCCGCCGCATCTAGACCCGGGCTTTCGGTTCCCATGGCGATGTTTCCTCCCGCCCAGGCGGTACCCACGCCGGCTTTATACCGACGTCCGTGGTGCCTGGTCGCGCATTTGTAACGAAGCGACGAAAGCGGGTCGGTGATGTTCAGCACATTTTTGCAAGGCGCTTACGCGACGCTTTTCTGCGCGCATAAGTCTGTTCTTGGCCCATCGCTGTCGTATCGCATGGCCGGGAATATATAGGCTTTCAAGAGTAGACCGGATCTACCTCAAAGCAGGCCAAACCGTCGCGATTGACCCAAGGCGGGCATCGTTAGCGCTTCGTAACGACACCATACAAAATGATCTTCCTTCGATTTGGGCTCTGTTCTTCTGAATGTTTGAGACTGCACTCAATAGCCAACGTTCAGTCAATTTGGCAAAATCCTGTAGGAGACGGGTGTCCATGAAGCGCCTTAAGCATCCCCTCTATCGAATGTGGGTGCGCCGCCATTTGGTAAAGCTCCAAGGCGGATTTTGCTGTTACTGCGGTCGTTCGTTTACGAAGCGAGGTGCGACTAGCCCAACAATCGAACACAAGAAGGCTATCATGGACGGCGGAACAGATGATCTTGCCAACCTTGCCGCGGCTTGCCTCCACTGTAACCAGCATCGGGGCACGCAAAAGAATCAGAGCAAGCAGAAAGCTGCACAAAAAACTTCAGTAGCTGCGCCGTGATGCAACAATTGCATTTTCTCGGTTGTCCCGAACGGCGCCTGCCGCGCTTGGGTCATAGCTTGTTGACAGAGCTGAAGCGCATAATGAAAGAGGGATCGGTCATCGAGCCCGCCAACGTAACGCTGTGCTCTCTCACACAGTCAACGTCCGACGAGCCAAACCTTCCGGAAAAACGAACTACATCGCCCCTCTTCATGCTAGCTAGATCCTTGAAAAGCGACGAACCGGGATCGATAAGCGTTTGGGAGCCGATGTCAGAAAGCGCATTGTTCCACGTCGAGACGTGCACGTCCGGAGCCACCTCAATAGACAGGACGCCCTTGCCGTCGCCGTTCGAGCTGAGCTGCGAGATCGTCCCAACCCAACCGGAGGCGCTTTTATCTTGCAGCACGCGACAGATTGCTTGCTGTCTACTGCTTCGCACGCCGCCTGCGGCCAATTCGTTTGCCGCTGCCCTGAATGAGACTCTCGCGGCGGCGACTGCGCTGTTGAAGCCCGCCTGGTCGGGCGGGATTGGCAAACGTGGAGGCGGGACTGCGCTTTTTCCGCCTGTCATCGCGGCGATCAGTAGTGCACCGATACCGCATCCGATGGTAGCCTTGATCGCTATGTTCATGCTCGTTCTCACCGCTATGCCCGGATAATCGCACGCGGTCTTACATCTTTTACGCGAGTATTTTGTTAATCGCACTCACACAGTCGGAGACTTGGTTTTCGATTCCTTTCCGGCATTAATAAATCGGAGCGAGCCCGACCACTCCGGTGGCGGTTTTCTCAACGCATCGCTGAAGCCGACGTTGTCGATCGCCTGCGTGGACGACCGCTTCTGGCCGATATTGTTGCAAAATTCGAAAATTGAACAACCCTCTCGGGAAAGTCGATCTTTGGCCTTCTCTGCTGCTGCGTCGCTTTTCAGCGCCACTGCGGAGGTCCGTGATCGGTTCTGGATGAAACGATATGGTCCCTCACGTCGCAGCGGTAAAGCGCATCGGCGGTTCTAAGATCTTTCGTTCGCCACCCAAAAAGACTTGCAACAATATCTGCCAACAGCAGAAGTTCGCGATATCGATCCAACTGGCCTCGACTGCGGCCTGCTCGCCCTTCACTTCTGGGGAAGTCCTGCCTTGCGCAAGCCATGGACGATCCGCGCCCGCTGCTTAAGGCAGATCGGATGGTCCGTCGGCGAACTGACGTGGAATTGGACCAGACTGAAATTGGGGTCGAGGGCAAGCCCCGCCTGCACCGAAGTCCGTGCGTCCTCGATGCGCCCGAGATGAGCCAGCGCCGCGGCAAGATAGAAATGCACGAACGGGGCAATGTTGCGATTGGTCTCGATCGATCGCTTGAACCAGTGAACGGCAGCCTCATCGGCCCCGAGATATGATTGCGCGACGCCTGCCGTATTCATCCAGGAAGAGGCTTTGTTGTCGTGGGGAGAGAGCCGGAATGCTTCCATGATGTGGACTTCAGTCTCCTCGGCCCGGCCCAGATTGCATTTGCCAAGTCCGATCCATGCATGGGCGGTGGCCAGATTTCGATCCAGCACCAACGCCCGCTCACATTCGGCAATGCCCTGGGCGGCTCGTTTTGTGAAAATCTGGACGACGCCCATCAGGCAATGCGCCCTCGCGTGATTGGGCGTGTGGGCAAGTATCCTGGCCAAGAACGCTTCGGCCACCCGCATAGACGCCCTCCGGTCAATCAGCATGGAGGTAGCCCGCATGGTATCGACATCGGCCATGCCCACCATGGCTTCGACGTTCGCGGCGTCCAGACGGAGGGCTTGTTCGAAGAACGGGCGCGCCTGCGACAGGCTTCCGGGATCCGTTCCGCGATTCAGATACGCCATGCCCTGGAAATACCGGTCCATCGAATCCGGATGCGGCGCCCGGGCCGCGCGCCGTGCCTCCACCGTGACCAGCTCGGTTCCCAGTTGATTGGCAAGACGGGCGCCGATCTCGTCCTGCATGTCGAAGAGGTCGGCGACCCGTTTGTCAAAACGTTCGCCCCACAAATGGTTGCCGGTCTCGGCATCGATGAGCTGGACGTTGATGCGCATCCGGCTTCCAGCCCGCTGCACCGAGCCTTCGACCACGTAGCGAACGCCGAGTTCGCGGCCGACCTGCTTCAGATCGACATGCTTTCCCTTGTAGGTGAAAGCGGTGTTGCGGCCGATCACGAAGATGCCGGCCATCCGCGACAGATCCGTGGTCAGGCTCTCGGTAACGCCGTCGACGAAATAATCCTGCTCGGGATCGGGGATCAGATTAGCAAACGGCAGAACCACGATCGACGGTTTGCCTGCGGCGGGGTTCGGCGAGCTGGTGACGGTTGCTGTCGTATGCGCTTCGCGCACCGCCGCGACGAAGCGGACACCCTTGCGCGGAAAAGTCTTGATGAGGCGCTGCTCGTCGCCGGAATCGCCAATCGCCTTCCGCACCGCATTGAGGCGCGTGGTCAGGGCGACGTCCGAGACGGCTCGGCCCTGCCAGATGGCGCTGATCAGGTCGTCCTTGCTAACGACGCGCTCGCGATTGCCGATTAAATAGCCGAGCAGATCGAATACCTGCGGCGCGATGGCGATGACATCCGTTCCGCGGCGCAGCTCACGCCGGTCGATGTCAAAAGAACAATTATCAAAAAAATAGCGCAAACTACTTCCCCGGAACTGCGGCCGATCGTTGAAGTCGTTCCATTCAAGAATAAGCCGCCGATAAGGAAAAAGTAAGCGCGCGACCAAGCCTGGCTGCCCCTGACGTGATACATCCAACGGTAGAGTCAGGGCGGAAACGTTGCTAGGTCAGGGAGGTAGGCGATGATCACGCGTCGTGATGTATTTACCGCGTCGGCCGGTATGGCGCTCTCCGCCGCGTATCGCGCGCCGCGGGCGCTCGCGCAACCGCTCGCAAAAACCACGCATATCCTGAGCGGCTTCACGCCGGGGTTTCAGGACGCCATGGCGCGGCTCGTGGCCGGCCAGATGAGCGGCTATGCGGAGACCATCGTGGTCGAGAACCGGCCGGGCGCCGGCGGCCGCCTCGCGGCGGAGGCGGTGAAGAACGCCGACGCCGACGGATCAGTCATGCTGTTCGCTCCGCTCGGCTTCATGATATTCTTTCCCCATGTCTACCGGACTCTGCGATACCAGCCGCGGGATTTCACGCCGGTGTCGACGGTGGCCTCGACTCCCACCTTGCTGACGGTCGGCCCCATGGTGCCGACTGACGTCAGGACGCTGGCGGATTTCGTGGCCTGGTGCCGCGCCCATCCGAAGCTAGCCACCTATGGTACGCCCGGCGCCGGAACACCACTGCATTTTCTCGGTACGATGCTGGGCCGCAGCGCGGGCTTCGATTTTCTTCACGTGCCCTATCAAGGCGGTGCGCGCTTCAGGATCTGGTCAAGGGCGTGATTGCAGCGGCCATCATGCCGATCGGCACCTCACTCGGACTCGTTCAGTCTGGAGATCTTCGTGCGCTGGTGACGACCGGGCCGCGCCGCTGTCCGTTCGTTCCGGCGGTACCGACGGTGCGGGAAGCTGGATACCCGGCGCTCGAGGATCTTACATGGTTTGCATTCTTTGTTCCGGCGAAGACGCCTGCGCCGACCGTCGACAAGCTCAATGCCGCGATCCAGGCGGCTTTGCGCACTGACGAAGTCAGGGCCGGCATGGCAAAGTTCGCCGTCGAGCCCGACGTGATCGCCATGGAAGATTTCGCCCGGCTGATCGCATCCGAATCCGACCGCTGGAAGGCGATCGTGCAGGCAACGGGATTCGTCCCGGCCGATTGAGGGCGGCATTAACAGGAGTAACGCATGAGCCGGCCGCCATCCGTTCTTGATTTGGTGCAGTCGCATCGTATCACCGCGGTGATTCATGCGGCGGCGCAGCTCAATCTTGCCGAGGCCATCGGCGACGAGGCGAAATCGGTGGTCGAGCTTGCCCGGCTGGTGTCGGCAGACGAGAGTGCGCTGCGCAGACTACTCGTTGGCCGGACGACACTTAGCCTCTGCAGGCAGGTCGACCAGGACCGGTTCGCCATGACCGACCTCGGCCGGCAGCTGGACGCGACCGCTGACCCATCCTTCAA
>CADEDX010000370.1 GCA_902826195.1 uncultured Bradyrhizobium sp.
AGCGATGCCATGCAGATCGGCGATATCGACAAGCCCGCCGCCACTAACAACGATGCCCAGGTAGCGTCCGCGATCGGCGAACCCGTGACGCCGACGACACCGGCGGCGCCGACCCCCGAAACATTCGTCGAAGCCGAGGCGCATGCTGCGGCTTCCGAGCCGCTCGCGATCACACGTGAAGCTCAGGCCGCGGCGCAGGATATCGCGCCTGCAGAGCCTGACGGTCTCAAGGTCGCCAAAGCGTCATGACCATCGAGGACATCGAGGCCAGCAAGGCGCCGCTGATGGATCACCTGATCGAGCTGCGCTCGCGGCTGATCAAGGCGCTGCTCGGTTTCGGCATTGCGTTCATCTTCTGCTTCTTCTTCGCCAAGCAGATCTACAACGTGCTGGTTTGGCCGTTCGTGTGGGTGGCGGGGGCGGAAAATTCGAAATTCATCTACACCGCGCTGCTGGAATACTTCCTCACGCAGTTGAAGCTCGCGCTGTTCGGCGCCGGGTTCATCTCGTTCCCGATTGTGGCGACGCAGATCTACAAGTTCGTGGCGCCCGGGCTCTACAAGCACGAGCGCGGGGCGTTTTTGCCCTATTTGATCGCGACGCCGTTCTTCTTCGTGCTCGGATCGATGCTGGTCTATTTCATCGTGCTGCCGATGCTGGTGCGGTTCTCGCTCGGCATGCAGCAGATGGGCGGCGACGAGACTGCGCAGATCCAGTTGCTGCCAAAGGTCGGCGAATATCTGTCGCTGATGATGTCGCTGATCTTCGCCTTCGGCATCGCGTTCCAGCTGCCTGTGATCCTGACGCTGCTGGGGCGGATCGGTATCGTCAGCTCAAAGATGCTGCGCGAGAAGCGGCGCTATTTCATCGTCATCGCCTTCGTGATCGCCGCCGTGCTGACGCCGCCCGACGTGATCAGCCAGGCCTCGCTGGCGATCCCGCTGCTGGCGCTCTACGAGGGCGCGATCGTCGCCGTCCGCATGGTGGAAAAGAAGGCCGCCGCCCAGGCCGCATCCGGCGCGCCGCCTGCCAGTCCGCCCCCTGAGACCAATCCGGCGGAATAGGGCACGCTCACGCCGCCCAAGAAGCCGTCATTCCCCGCGAAGGCGGGGAATTCAGTACGCCGCGGCCCGACGGATTATCACGAACTGCTCTGGAATTCTGGATCACCCGCTTTCGCGGGGAATGACGGGTGTGGTAACTGAGGCATGCCGCAAACCGTCGATATGAGGCGTTTGCAGAATGACGCGCTCGAGGACTGACCGCCCATGCACGACATCAAATCGATCCGCGACAACCCGCAGGCCTTCGACGTCGGACTGAAGCGCCGGGGGCTGGCGCCGTTGTCGGCGTCGCTGCTCGCGATCGACGAGAAGCGACGCGCGGCGATCCTTGCGTCCGAGCAGGCGCAGGCGCGGCGCAACGCGGCCTCGAAGGAGATCGGCGAGGCCAAGAAGGCCAAGGATGACGCGCGCGCCGGCAAGCTGATGGCCGAGGTCGCCGAACTCAAGACCACGATGCCGGAGCTCGAGCTTTCCGCAAAGACCGCGGACGAGGAACTGGCGAAGGAGCTTGCCGCGATTCCGAACCTGCCGCTCGACGACGTACCCGACGGCGTCGACGAGCACGGCAACGTGCAGCGGCACCTCTACGGCAAGATCCGCAACTACGCCTTCACGCCGAAGCCGCATGACGATCTCGGCGCAGCGCTAGGCACCATGGATTTCGAGGCCGCCGCAAAACTGTCGGGCGCGCGCTTTGTGGTGCTCAAGAAAGGACTGGCGCGGCTGGAGCGTGCGATCGGCCAGTTCATGCTCGATCTGCACACCAACGACCATGGCTACACCGAAATCAACCCGCCGCTGCTGGTGCGCAACGACGTCATGTTCGGCACCGGCCAGTTGCCGAAATTCGAGGACGACCAGTTCTGGGCCATCAAGGGCGAATTGCTCGCGGCGCCCGACGATCGCTTGAAGACCGAGCGTCTCGGTCTCATTCCGACCGCCGAAGTCTCGCTGACCAACCTCGTCCGCGAATCCATCGTCGACGAAAAAGAACTGCCGATGCGGATGACCGCGCTGACGCCGTGCTTCCGCGCCGAAGCAGGTGCCGCTGGCCGCGACACCCGCGGCATGATCCGGCAGCATCAATTCACAAAGGTTGAACTGGTCTCGATCGCAACACCCGAGACCAGCCGCGACGAGCACGAGCGCATGCTGTCCTGCGCCGAGGAAGTGCTGAAGCGGCTCGACCTGCATTACCGCGTGATGACTCTGTGCGCCGGCGACATGGGATTCTCCGCGCAAAAGACTTACGACATCGAGGTTTGGATGCCGGGGCAGGGCGAGGGCGGTGCATACAGAGAAATCTCGAGCTGCTCGGTATGCGGCGATTTCCAGGCGCGGCGGATGGATGCGCGCTCGCGCGGGCCCGACGGCAAGCCTCGCTTCGTGCACACGCTGAATGGTTCGGGTACGGCGGTCGGCCGCGCGCTGATCGGGGTGATGGAGACCTATCAGCAGGAAAACGGCACGATCGCGGTGCCCGAGGTGCTGCAGCCCTACATGGGTGGGCTTAAGACCATCGAGCGGGACAAATAGCGCAAACGCAAGATGGCATTGCATCGCGACATCCTTTGGATCGGGAGGCAATGGGCTGTTACCGGCCACGGCATGCAATTGATCGACCAGCGGCTGGAGGGCACCTTCGATATCGAGGTGGCCAGGCTGTGGGACGACGATCTGATCGAGAGCCTGCGCGCCAAGGCGTGGCTCAAGACCGAGGATTTCGACAAGGGGCTGGCGGTCGCGCGGACGCGGCATCCGCAGCAGGCCGCATCGACCCCGTCAGTTGTGCCGCCGCCAGCCGCGATCGAGCCCGCCGCTCCGCCGCCGAACCCAGAGCCACCCACGCCCGTTGAGCCGTCGCCGCCGCCGCCGATACCGCCTGATGTCGCGAGCCCGCAGCCGCTGTCCGTCCAGCCGCCGGCATTGCCCGACCTGCAGATGAAAATCAACGGCGGCGCCAGATTTGCGCGGCCGTGGCGCGTCTGGATGAAGAAAACATGAGGAAACCGGTCCGGTTTGCCTCGGTCGCGATAGCCGGATAAGACGACGCTGACAGGTGAAAGTGGTCCTCGATCCAAACCAGAAGGCATTTTGACGGATGCGAATTCTCTGCACCAACGATGACGGCATCCATGCGCCCGGGTTGAAGATCGTCGAGGAGATCGCGCGCGGCCTGTCCGACGACGTCTGGGTGGTGGCGCCGGAGCTCGACCAGTCCGGCGTCTCGCATTCGCTGTCGCTGAACGATCCGCTGCGGCTGCGCGAGGTCGGTCCGCGCCATTTCGCGGTACGCGGCACGCCGACCGATTGCGTGATCATGGGCTCGCGCCACATCCTCGGCGACAAGGGGCCTGATCTGGTGCTGTCGGGCGTCAATGGAGGCCGCAAAGTCGCCGAGGACGTGGTTTATTCCGGCACCATCGCCGGCGCGCTCGAAGGTACGATTCTGGGCATCCCGTCATTCGCGCTGAGCCAGGAATTTTCGATCGAGACCCGTCACGCGCCGCTGTGGGACACCGCGCTGAAATTCGGCCCCGACATCCTGCGCAAGGTGATCGATGCAGGCGTGCCGAAAAACACCGTGATTAACGTCAATTTCCCCGCCTGCACGCCCGACTTGGTCCAGGGCGTCCGCGTCACGCGGCAGGGCAAGCGCAATCTCGGCTTCCTCAAGGTCGACAAGCGCCACGATGGCCGCGGCAATCCCTATTTCTGGATCGGCTTTGAGCGCGCCGCTATGATGGACACGCCGGCCGAAGGCACCGATCTCGCAGCGCTTGCGGCCCGCTACGTATCGGTGACGCCGCTGCGGCTCGACCGGACCGATGAAGCGTTTTCGGAAGCGCTGACGACGACGTTGAAATAGCCCACGCCGTCATCATCCGCGAAGGCGGATGATCCAGTATTCCAGAGACGTCTGCGCTAGAACCGAAAAGCCGCGGCGTACTGGATGCCCGCCTTCGCGGGCATGACGGCTGTGTGAATGGATAGAGTGCCCTACACCGTCGCGCTCTTCATCGTGGCGGCGATGACCTGGGCCAGCGTTTCCAGCTGGAACGGCTTCTGCAGCGCCGGACGGTCGCGGTATTCCGCGGGCAGGCCGGATGAGCCGTAGCCGGTCGCGAAGATGAAGGGGCGGTTGCGCGCCGTGATCAGCTCGGCCACCGGCGTAATGACCTTGCCGTTGACGTTGACGTCGAGGATCGCGAGATCGAATTCGGTCGATTGCACCAGCTTGACGGCCTCGCCGATTTCGCCGGCCTCGGCCGCAACCGTGTGGCCCAGCTCCTCCAGCATGTCGGCGACCATCATCCGGATCATGACCTCGTCTTCGACGAGGAAAATTGAACAGCCTGCCGGCGACGTCTCCATCATGGGAATCCTTGCCCTTCCAGGGGGTTGAGGTTCGCAAAAAACACCCTTTGGCGCAACGTCGAGATCGAGCCGGCGCGCATCCAGGGCAAGGTCCCCAGCGAAGATTTTCGTGCCCAACGCCGCAGCGGGGCCGTGGGTTCCTGCGAATGGAACCAAAATATTAAGGAAATTCTTCCTTAAGCGCGCAGGGCCTATTACATCTCGCGTGGCCCGAGCATTGAATTGGCGGCAGGCCCCGCTGCGAGACCGCGATGTCGCAAGATCCGCCCGAGAAGATGATGTTTCAGCTCACCCTGCGGCGGCGGGGGATCAGCGACCAGGCGGTGCTGCGCGCCATGGAAGAGGTGCCGCGGGAGCTGTTCGTGGCATCAGGCGATCGCGTTCATGCCTACCGCGACAGCGCGCTCGGCATTGCCTGCGGGCAGACCATCAGCCAGCCATTCGTGGTCGCCTACATGACTGAGCAGCTGAAGCTGCAGAAGAACCACAAGGTGCTCGAGATCGGCACCGGCTCCGGCTATCAGGCCGCGGTGCTGTCGCGGCTATGCGCCCACGTGCTGACCATCGAGCGCTACCGGACACTGGCGGACAGTGCCCGCGACCGGCTCGAAGCGCTCGGCTATTTCAACATCGAGGTGATGCTCGGCGATGGCTTCGACGTGCCGGTGGGCGCCGGCGATTTCGACCGCATCATCGTGACGGCGGCGATGGAGCAAATTCCGGAAAAGCTGCAGGAGCGGCTGCTGCCGGGCGGCATCCTCGTCGCGCCGGTCGGTCCCCATCACGGCACCCAGACACTGGTGCGGGTGACCCGCACCGACAGCGGTTTCGAGCGCAAGGAATTGGTCGATGTCCGCTTCGTCCCGGCGCTGCCTGGAATTGCCCGCGAATTGTAGGAAACCGGATTGGCGGTTCCGCCCAACATCTTATTTGAAGGGTTAAGCGCTTATTTACTCGGCACGTGTTTACTCAAATCAGTATTTTGTTGCGTACGAGTGAGTAACCATGTCCCGTATCGTCGAGTTGCTTCGCTCGCGTCGGGTGCCGCAGGTCGCGGTGCTGGCGCTGATGTCAGTCGGCTTTGCCGGCTGCAGCGCCGATATGCAGACGCGCTTTTCCGACAGCTCGTTCTCCAATCCCTTTGCCTCGCAGCCTGACGCCACCGGTTCGGTGCGCGCGCCCGTCGCCGAGCGCCGCGAGCCACCGCAATATGCCCGGCCGCAGGCATCCCCCGCACCGCAATTCCAGTCCCAGGCGTTGCCGCCGCCCGCCGCGGTAGCGCCGCCTGCTTATGCCGCCAGCTCGGGCGGGGTATCCGGGGGAGGGCGCGGAATTTCGTCCTATGCGCCGCCGTCACAGCCGCCGATCGAAACCACCGCGACGGTACCGCCCCGCTCGGTCGCCGCCGCACGCCCGGTCGCTGCTGCGGCACCGGTCGCGCATAACGGCACCACGATCATCGTCGGCACCAGCGACACGCTCGACGGCCTGGCGAAGCGCTACAATGTTTCGTCCGCCGCAATCCTGCAGGCCAATGGCTACAGGGGCCCGCGCGTGCTGTCGCCCGGCCAGCAGTTGATCATTCCGAAGCCGGCCGCGATTGCCGCCGCGCCGTCGCCCGCGCCCGCCGCGAGCAGGCCGGTTGCCGTTGGCGCGACACCGTCCAGCGTTCACGTCGTCAATCGCGGCGATACGCTGATGAGCATTGCGCGCCGCAACAACGTGCCGGTCGGCGAACTCGCCCAGGCCAACAATCTCGACCAAACTGCCAGGCTCAGCCTCGGCATGAAGCTCACCGTGCCCGCATCTAAAGCTGCGGCGGTTGCTGCCGCTCTGGTTGCTCAGCCCGCCGCCGTTGCCGCCGTCCCTGCGCAGCCGGCTGCCCCGGTTGCCGCGCCGGCGACCAAGATGGCCTCGGCCGGCGGCCTGCCTCAGGCCGCGCGGCTGGCCTCCGCCACCACCAATGTCACGGAAGAAAAGCCGGCCGCCGAGCCCGCCGCAGTGAAGCCCAGCGAAGCCACCGGCGCGCTGCCAACCTTCCGCTGGCCGGTGCGCGGCAAGGTGATCACCACCTACGGCGCCAAGACCAACGGCAAGTCGAATGACGGTATCAATCTGGCGGTGCCGGAAGGCACGCCGGTGAAGGCGGCGGAAGACGGCGTGGTCGCCTATTCCGGCAACGAGCTCAAGGGTTACGGCAATCTGGTTCTGGTGCGGCACTCCAACGGTTACGTCACCGCATATGCCCATGCGAGTGAACTGCTGGTGAAGCGCGGTGACCCGATCAAGCGCGGCCAGATCATTGCCAAGTCGGGTCAATCGGGCGAGGTGGGGTCGCCGCAGCTCCACTTCGAGATCCGTAAGGGATCTTCGCCGGTTGACCCGCTTCAATTCCTGAACGGGGCGTGAGCCAGCAACCGTAGCCCGGGCGAGCGGAGCGACCCCGGGACGGTTTCCCCGCATGTCGCTGCG
>CADEDX010000371.1 GCA_902826195.1 uncultured Bradyrhizobium sp.
GCTAGTGGTTCAACACAGTGGTTTTGACTCTTTGGCGGTGGCTGGATATGCGCGGCCGAGTTTGGCGCGAGCCTTCTCGGTTGTGAACATCCATTTGATGCGGGCTTTGGCTTTATTTCGGCGCTGCTGCCATGCTGCGATCTCGGTCCGGAGCTTTTTGGGGTCGTCGATGCGGCGGCCGAGACACTGGCGCTGGAGCACGCTGATCTCGCACTCGACCATGTTGAGCCAACTGGCGTGCTTCGGGGTGAAGTGGAATTCGAGGCAGCGCAGGATGCGTCGGGCCTCGGCGGGCGCGAAGGCCTCATACAGCGCCCCAGGCTTGTGGGTCGACAAATTGTCCTGCACGACACGGATACAAGTAACGCCGGGATAATGGACGTCGACGAGTTCACGCATGCAATGGGCGTAGTCCACGGCGGCGCGGCGGTCGGTAACCTTGACGTTGCGCCAACCGCGATGCGGATCGAAGGTGACGAAGAGATTGGCGATGCCGTTGCGGCGATACTCGTAATCGTAGCGCTCGCGCTGTCCCGGTTGGGCTGGAACCGGCTGGCGCACCTCGCCGATCAGCTGGACGGGGGTCTCGTCGAAGCAGACCAGCGGCCGGGCAGGATCCCGCGTCTCGGCATAGAGGTCGAGCACGTCCTCCATGCGGGCGACGTATTCGCCGTCGACATGGGGAATGCACCACATGTCCCTGCGCCATGGCTTGAGGTCGTTCTCGGCCAGCCGGCGGCGCACGGTTTCGCCCGACAGACTGTCGTGATCGGTGAGCTTGATCATGGTGTCGGCCAGCAGTGTCAACGTCCAGCGTTTGCGGCCGGCGGGCGGCTTGGCGCATGCGGTCGCCACCAGCAGGGCCTCCTCCTTGCCGGTCAGCTTGCGCTCTGCGCCCGGACGTGGCTCCTCGCTCAAGGCCCGCTCCAGATTACCTTCCACGAAGCGGCGCTTGGTCCGGCTGACGGTAGAGAGGCTGACGCTCACGGTCCGGGCAATCTCCTCGTCGCGACGACCCCTATCGGCCGCCAGCAAAATCTGAGCCCGCTTCAGCTTGCGGGCGGCATGCTTGCCGCCGCCGAGCATCGCTGTCAGTTCTTCGCGCTCGGCTTGGCTCAATTCGACCCGATAACGTACATTCATGCTTTGCCTCCTTGTCGGAGGCCGGGACGAATCCAACGATGAGTCAAAAATCAGGCGGGCTCTTCACCGAGAAGCAGGGGCACTACCTCGCTTTCATCCATACCTATTCGTTCATGTTCGGACAGCCGCCCGCCGAGGCCGACATTCAGCGCCATTTTCGCGTTAGCCCGCCGTCCGTCCACCAGATGATCGTTACCCTCGAACGGAACGGCTTCATCCGACGTCAACCCGGCGTCCCCAGAAGCATCGAAATCCTCCTGCCGCCCGAAACCTTGCCCATCCTCGAATGGCTCGGTATCAAAACGTCAAAATCACTGTGATGAACCACTAGTCGGCTACTTGGCCTCCGCAACAAGCGCGTGTTCTGAGCCAATCCCCGTTCATTGCCAGAGATCAATGATCCATCTTGTCCCAACGGCCATGCCCCAGACCGTCGCGGCCGAGGTCGCCAGCGTGATCACCGAGTGAGCTGGGCTCTGTCGCAAAAAAAGTTGCCGGAACCGAAGCAGAAGCATCCTTACGTCAACCGTTCAGATCGATCCGTCCGCGGTAGCCGCACAAAGTTGTCGACTTCCGATCTTGACAGGTAGAGGGTCATTTCTCACCACTCGGACTGGCTTTGCATGACCACACCCTGGTGGCAGACATGTGTCATCTATCAAATCTACCCGCGGTCTTTTCAGGACACCAACGACGATGGCATCGGTGACCTCAGAGGCATCGCGCGGCGGCTCGATTATCTTGTCGGCCTTGGCGTCGATGCGATCTGGATATCTCCGATTTACCCGTCGCCGATGGTCGATTTCGGCTATGACATTGCCGACTATTGCGACGTCGATCCGAGCTTTGGTGTCCTGGCAGATTTCGATAACCTGCTCGTTCAGGCTCATCGTCGCGGCCTGAAAGTCCTGCTCGACCTTGTGCCCAACCACTCTTCCGACCAGCATCCATGGTTCGCCGAGAGCCGTGCCTCGCGCGAAAGCCAAAAGAGAGACTGGTACATCTGGCGCGATCCCGCGCCTGGAGGTGGTCCGCCGAATAACTGGATCAGCGATTTCGGCGGCTCAGCGTGGCAATGGGACGAGGCCACCGGACAATATTATTATCATGCTTTCCTGAGGGAGCAGCCGGATCTCAACTGGCGTCATCCGGCCGTGCAGGCGGCGATGTATGACGTAATGCGTTTCTGGTTCGATCGCGGCGTCGATGGCTTCCGTATCGACGTGCTGTGGCACATGGTGAAGGCGGCGGACTTCCCTGACAATCCCCCCAACCCGGCCTATCGGTTCGGCATGGGCGAGATGCATCGCCTGCTTCAACGCCATTCGACCGACCAGCCGGAGGTGCACCGGATCGCCGCCGAGATGCGTGAGATTGCCGACTCTTATGGCGCCAGAGGACAGGGCGCGCGGGTTCTGATTGGCGAGATCTACCTGCCGGTCGATCGGCTGATGCACTATTACGGCGGTGAACGCCCGGAGATGCATCTGCCATTCAATTTCCAGCTCATCGATACGCCATGGCAGGCGCGCGTCCTGGCGGCTGTCATCGCCAACTATGAGGCGGTGCTACCGCCGGGTGGATGGCCAAACTGGGTGCTCGGCAACCACGACCGGCCACGCGTTGCCGCCAGGCTCGGGCAGGCTCAGGCCCGTATCGCGGCGGTGTTGTTGCTGACGCTCCGCGGCACGCCCACGCTCTATTATGGCGACGAACTGGGTTTGACCGATGTCGTGATCGAATCTTCGGACGTGCGTGACCCGCGCGAGCTGCGTGAGCCCGGGCTGGCGTTGGGCCGCGATCCCGTGCGCACGCCGATGCCGTGGGATGACAGCGAAAATGCCGGTTTCAGCGCGGTCAGGCCATGGCTGCCGCTCCATGCCGACTGGTCGACGCGCAACGTGACACGGATGGCGGAAGACCCTCAATCCATCCTGGCACTTTATCGTCGCTTAACTGCGCTCCGGCGCGATCGCCGGGCTTTGTCGATCGGTAGTTTTGTTCTGTTGAATGTCCAAGACGACATACTTGTTTACGAGCGCCGGCACGCGGCGGAGCGTTTGGTGGTGGCCCTCAACCTTGGAGAACGGCCACACCGGCTTCAATTGCCGGAATGGGTGCGCGACAGCCGGTTGCTGCTGTCCACTGCCGAGGATGCGGCGCTGGTCGAAGACGGCGTCCTTCTGCTAGGGTCGAATGAAGCTGTCGTGCTCGAAGCCGGATAGCCCGCCGCGGAAAAGGATGATCACTTGCGCATCGCCATGCTGGCGCCGATCTCCTGGCGTACGCCGCCGCGCCATTACGGCCCCTGGGAGCAGGTGACGAGTCTCTTGACCGAGGCTCTGGTCGCGCGCGGCGTCGACGTCACCCTGTTCGCTACAATGGACAGCCGGACGGCCGGCAAGCTCGATGCCATCTGCCCGGCGCCCTATTCCGAGGATCCCACGATCGACGCAAAAGTGTGGGAGATGCTCCACGTCGCCCATGTCTTCGAGCAGGCTAAGAAGTTTGACCTCATTCATAACCAGGCCGATTTCGTACCGCTCGCCTTTTCGCGGTTGGTCGGAACCCCTGTCGTGACGACGATCCACGGCTTCTCTTCGGTGCGCATTCTTCCCGCCTACAAGGCCTACGAAAATCGCGTCCATTATGTTGCAATCAGCGAGGCTGATCGCCATCCGGACCTGCGCTATGCTGCCACGATCCACCACGGTATTCCGATCGAGGACTTCCCGTTCGATCCGCAGGGCAGCGAGGATCTGCTGTTCTTCGGCCGCATTCATCCGGACAAGGGCGCGGCCGAAGCGATCACGGTCGCACATCGATCGGGGCGGAGATTGATCATGGCCGGCATCGTCCAGGACCAGAACTATCATAATGAGCAGGTAGCGCCCGCGCTCGGCGACGGAGCCGTGGTATACCTTGGTCCGGCTGGCGCCGCTGAGCGCGGAAAGACCCTGGGCGCCGCACGCGCGCTGCTCCACCTGATTAATTTCGACGAGCCGTTCGGTCTATCGGTGGTGGAAGCGCTGGCCTGCGGAACGCCCGTCATCGCCTGTAACCGGGGATCGATGCCCGAGCTGATAGAGGATGGGGTGACCGGGTTTCTGGTCGACAGACCTGATGCGGCGGTCGATGCGATCAAGCGCATCGACGAAATCGATCGCGCGGCTTGCCGTGCGGCGGTATCGGCACGCTTCACGGTAGATCGCATGGCCGATCGATATTTGGCCTTGTACCAATCAATCCTTAGTTAAGGGCCGGCCGGGCTCTGTAGGTCCGAAGTGCCAAAAAGCGAATTCAGCCCGTAGGGCGATTATGGTTGTCGCGCTGGTGCTGGGCTTCCATGTCCTCCGACATTGACTGGAACTTGGCGAACGGCCTGGCGTTCTTAAGGTATGAGCACGTACGCCCTGATGGAAAAGTCGATCGAGATCGCGTGGGATTACCTGGATCGAACCGGGCAGATCCATGACCCCGAATTCACCAGCAAATTTTTGCTTACGTCGGTGGAGCGAGCTGTTCGCACGGGTGAGCGGCGCCAGCTGATGCTTACCAACCTCGCCATCTCCGCCTACGAGCGGGCTAAAACGTCGACATCATTCACGCAAAAGCGGTGATCCTGCCAGGTACCGAAATCACCGCGTCACCGTGAGATACAGTGCTCCCCTCATTACATCCCCATCTGACGCTTACGCATCATAGTACGGTGGTCCATCTTGCGACGCTTGATGTGATGGCGGTGCATCATACGGCGTCGAAATCCACTCTCTCAATTCGCTGGCCCGTGGGGCCGCTTATTCGAGCGGAAGCGACAGAAGATCCGAATGCGGTGAGGCGACAGCGCACACCGTCGCGAGGACAAGCTTCTTCAAGTCCAGTCCCTTTCGTAAAAGCGGCCGCGCCGCCGAGGTGACGGCGCGGCCTTCAGCAAGCGGACTGTGGGGGCAATGCGACTTACTTCTTCATCATGTCCTTGCTACCAGCGGACGGTGAGCCGTCCTTGGACATTTCCTTGTCCGGCTTGCCCTTGTTGTCGTTGGACATGCCGGTCGTGTTGTTCATCGAACCATTGTTCATGGTGCCTTTGTTCATGGAGCCCTTCTCCATGTTGTTCATACCCGGCTTGTTCATGTCGCTTTGGGAGTTAGCCGGAGCTCCCGTATTCTGAGCGAATGCAGAGCTGCACATGAGGGTGAAAGCGGTAACAGCAATAATCTTCTTCATAGGGCGTCTCCGTTGGTAATGTCTCTGACAACCGGGAGAAGAGAACGCCGTTCCCGCCTATCTTGTTGAAATAGAAAAAGAATCTTGAAACTTATCAACATGCAAAACGTACCTGCGTCGGCTCTTTCGTTCCTGCCGTGGAACTAGGTTCCAGTCAGCACGTTTGAAATCAGGCTCCCTGGCGGGAGCTGCTGTCACGAGAGGATGGGTAGATGGATATCAAAGAGCACATGGAAGTCATCGGTGCCGATGGCGTACACGTCGGCACTGTCGACAAAATCGAGGGTGGCCGCATCAAGCTAACGAAGAAGGACAGCGGCGAAGGCTCGCACAAGGGTCATCATCATTTCATCGACAAAGGCCTCATCGCCGGCGTCGAGGGCGACAAAGTTCGGCTTTCAGCAAACGCGGACGTTACCGTGACGATGGAAGAAGAAAAGTAAGAGTTTTAACGAGACGCTGGGGCGCCCCTGTTCGTTCTTTGAGACCGGAATAAAGTCCATCAGCGCGTACCAATGCGTTGTTGTCTTGGGCAGAGACCGAAGATTGCACCGAGTCCAACTTCCCCATTCTGTCCGGTCGTCAACCGGCGCGTATGATGACAGGCTTAGTGGGAGATGGTTGCTGTACCATTCACTCTATTGGCCAGAGACTCCGGGCACACGTCCGCGAGGAAGCAGTATTGCTCCGGGAGAATTGGGTACAATGACGGAATCGTCGGGCCTGGCTTATCCCCAGTTTTTGCACTGCAAGCGCAAATTGGCGCCCCAATTCGGCAATCCCCTGCAAGCGGGCTCTACCAGCTGGCCAACGGGCACTTTTTCGTGCCCGCCCGTGATGCCGGTGGGTCATTTTTCGGCTGAATGCTAAAAGCTGGCGTGGTGGTCTGTTTCGACGAGATAGCGCCCGGCAGGGCTGATCCAATCGGACCATGGATTTCACCGCTGCCAGATGCCGAGAAAGCCGCCGCTCAGCCCAGCTGACGCCGTCGGACGCATGAAATGAGACTGGAGGACGAAGCTGCAGCGTGGCTGTCGCTCGCGAGCAAGCATGAAGTCGCACCGGCAAGGTAGGCCGTCTCAAAGGCAGGCCGTCTCAAACCAGAGGCGCTCTTCACCTCGTACTCAAAGCCAAGCTCGCAAACCAGGCCGCGGCCGATCCGTAATTCCCGCGTCATATCAAATTGATAATGGGAATACTTGCCATTCGGTCAAAGAACGGGCGTGTTGAACTGGAAATGAAGATACTAAGATACCGAAATCTGGCTCGTCAGATTTCCACAGATCCAGAAACCGCGCAGCTTATCAAGGAGCTGATCGACGATCTGGAACGAGAACTCAAGGCGATCAACGAGTGAGGCTGAAACGCAACTGTTGAGAAAAGAGATGTTGCCACTTAACAAATGTTAGGGAAGGGGTCCGGGTGCTTGGCACTCTCCTGGCGAGCATCGATGGGACATCACCTCGTGATCGCGTATCGTCTCTACAAGCTAGACCATGATAACCGAGTGAGCGGG
>CADEDX010000372.1 GCA_902826195.1 uncultured Bradyrhizobium sp.
TCTCGTGCTGGCAGAACTCGGCGCAAAGCACGTCGTAGTCGTCGATCTCAAATCGCACCACGGTGCGCATTCCCGTCTTGCGGCCGACCTGTCCGCCCATCTGGATCTTGGGCGGTGGGGGGGGCGGTGGAAGCGGCGCGGGCGGTTCCTCGGTGAACTCGGCGATCGGGTTTGCAGCAAGCCGCGCCTTGCGCTCCTGCTCTGCTGCCTCCTGCAATGCCTTCTGCCGGGCCTCCTGCTCGGCTTTCAGGCGCGCGGCTTCCCTGTTGCCCCAAGCCGTCAACTCGCGGCGTAGCGTCAACTGCGTGCCTTCGGCGGTGTCGATCAGCGGATTGTATTCCGCCACCACGGCGTCGGCGGCCTTCTTGTGCGGGCGGTATTTTTCTTCCTTCTCGTCTTCGGCCTTCTTCTTTAGGTCGAGCAACTGCGCCCGCATGTTGGCGGTGGTGTCGGCTTCAACTTGGCTCGTGATACCCTTGGGCAAGGACGCCAGCCATTCACCTGCGCGGTCCACCTTGTCGGCGATCTCGGCGGCTAGAGACAGGTCGCTGGAATTGTCGCCAATGGACGCGATCTCGCCGGGAAACCGGCCATGCTCCTTGTGGTGCTCGTAGTCCTGTTTTGACACGGGCTTGTCGGCGCAATGCGTCCATACTTTCAGCGGGTCGACAATCTCGCCGCCGTAGGACGCGCGCTGTACGCCGTCCTGGCTGAACCAAATGATAACGGGCATAAACGGCCCGTTCTTGCGTCTGCGCGCCTTGTAGATCCCGCACTGTGGATGATCGGCGTGGATCTCGACGGCTTCGCCTGCGAGGTTGGCGCGGTAGTGGGCGTAATGGTCCGTCATGGCTTGGCGTCCTTGATCTGGTCGGCGACCCATGCGCGCATGCGCTGCCAGCGCTGGTCTGGCGTCTCCTCGACGTGCGCCGCGTACTCGTGATGCAGGTGGCCAAACCGCATGGGGATGCGCCTGCGCCAACCGGCCTCATCGTTCATGTAGATTGTCTCGCGCGTCAGGCAGTCGGCGACGTCCAACTTTTTCGCCAGCACATAGGCGGCGTGGTCGTCTTCTGGGTCGAACTTCGTTGTGTCGATGCCCTTGACGCGAGCCAGTGCGCCGAGGGCGCATACTTTGCCGTCAGGATTGTCGAAGACCTCGGCGTGAAGCTCTTTGATCGGCATGGCATCGAGTGCCGCCAATAGTTCGGCGTAGAATTTCTGGCCGCGCTTGCCGCGCGTGGCGCTTGCCACGGTGCCGCGATAGAGTGCCGCCGGGTAATCGCCGTCGTCGTCGTCGGTGTAGCCGGATCTGCTCATGGCTTGGCCAGCTCCGCGTCTGCTTCTTCTGCCGTTGGCTTTTCCGGGTAGGCGATTTGCAGCGCGGCGTTCAGGTGCTCGGCGGCTTTCATCGCTTCAGCGGCGGCGCCCGGCGGCAAGAAGATCACGACGCGAAGCCCGCCGATGTCGACCTTGAACCACGTCGAATAGGTGCCATGCGCCTGGACGAATGCCCGCTTCTCGTGGTCGGGCACTTCGCTCGTGTGGATGTTAAGCTGGTTCACTGTTCGCCCTTTGCTGATGTGGGACCGGGAGCCAGCCCCCGCCTAGGCTCCCGGTCCCTGGCCGCCGCAGCCACTCCCTCTGTTGGAGCTTGCAGCGATTGAGCACCGCCGGGCGCGCGCACTGGAGGATTGATGCGCTGCCTCACCGAGAACAGGGGGAAACGGTGGCGCCCGGCGGTCCACCATATGTGTAGGTGTTCCCCCACGTTGTCAACCTAGTTTTGCACAGGCTTAAAAAATAGTTGTAGGACTGCGCCCACATTGCTATATTCGCCGCATGACAGATCATCAAGCACACATCGACAAGTTCCGCGCACGGGTCGCGCGGTTCATGAAGCGGCACAAGATGGCGCCGTCCACCTTCGGACGTAAGGCGCTGGGCGATCCTGGTTTTGTCAGGCGTTTGAACGCCGGACTTGTGCCCAGGCCAACAACCATGAACGCGGCCGAACGCTTCATGGCAGAATACGCCGAGGCCCAAAAGCGGGCGGCGTGACGAGGTTGCCAGCGGGTAGGCATACCCGTGTCGGCAATAGGGGCGGCGGCGCCTTACGGCGCGGCTACGTTGGCCTAACCCTCCATCAGGGCACGGGGCCAGTGGCGCTAGGCGATGATGGTAGAAAGTGCCTCGCCGGGGAAGATCCGGCCCGCCCCAACTTCACAACAGGAGCGAACAGCAATGGAAATTTCTGACGACGAAGCCAACATGATAGCCGGCCGGATCTTCGACGCGATCGAAAGCAAGGGGATCTTCAACCGGCAACTTGTAGCAACCGAGATCAAGGCCGGGCTGGCGCTGGTCCATCGGGCGCACAACAAGCCGATGATCTACGTGGGCGACGGCCAGGAGACGGTTTTTGTCAACCGTCCTGGTCGTGTGGTGCGCGAGTTCGTCAACGGCCTGGAAACCGTTCCGCACGGCTACCGCCCGCCGTCACCGTCCGAAACCGAGCGTCAAATCGTCAAGGAAATCCAGGAACTGCTTGGCATGCCGCTCTCGCCCGGCAAGCGCGATCCTGACGGCACGGCGCACTATCGACTGCCGGATACGCGGAAGGCGGCCAAAGACCTACGCCGCGTCAGGGTGAGCGGCGTAACATACGCCGTGACGCCACCCTACCCGATGGACGATTACGCAGCGCAGGTTGAAATTTTGCGCTGGCTTGGCGCTTACGGCGGGCCGCCGGATTGGGCCACGCCCATCTGAAACGAATGACGGCCTGCCCGGGCGGGGGCAGGCCGTTTTGGTGAGGCATACGCGGGAACCTGACACTCACGGGAACCGGGTGCTCACTCCCGGTTCCTATCCTCATCAGTCGACTAACATCACGACGATATAAGGTGCTTCGCGAGGCAAAGCTAAGGCGCGTCAAGCCTGGGGGAAGTTATCAACATGAAGAACAAATATCCATGGATCAGGTTGTACCGTGAGGCGCTTCACGACCCCAAGATTGTAACGCTGTCCGATCGCCATTTCCGAGCCTGGGTTAGCCTGCTGCTGATCGCTGATGACGCAAGCGGGGAGCTGCCACGGATGCGCGACATAGCCGTGCATCTGCGCATGTCCATCTCGGAAGCCGAGACGATCGTGCGCGAGCTGGTCGACCTGGAATTGATCGACTGGATTATGGGCGTATCCGGCGCATACGTCATGCACGGGTGGCAGGAACGCCAGATGCCGAGCGACAGCAGCGCCGAGCGCACACGGAAATACAGGGAACGCCTCAAGGAAAAATCGTCACCGAAACGTCACGGTGACGGAGATGTGACGGCACAGACTCAGACTCAGAAAGAAAGAATATATAATAACCCTTCTTCACTAGACGCTACGCGAAGCGAAGAAGTGAAGTTTGAAAAATCATATTGGCTTGGGGGTGGGGATAGAGGGGTTGGGACTGAGGCGCGCCGTACCGTCGCGCGGGTGCTCAACATCGGCGACCCTGAGCCCGTGGTTGCCGCCTTCCTGCGATGGCCTCGCAGTCGTGGCGCCGTCGACATCGACGCGATGTTTATCGCCAGCGCCGAAAAGATCTTCGCTCGCCTGAAGCCGGACGCTCGCGCCGCGTGCCAACCCCTCGACGTCGATCCCGAACCGCTGCCGCCTGTGCAGCCGTCGTCGTCGCTGCTGAATTCCAAGCTCGTGAAGGGTCCGCGCCGTGGCTGATCCCGTGGAAGCTCAACGCATCGCGCTGCACACGCAAGCAATCCTCGCCAGCATTGGCCGGGCCGATCGCGTCGACGAAATCGTGACAACGCGCGCCGTCTATCGCTCGTGGGCGGTTTCAAACGGTGTGGCGCCGCAGATACTCGAACATGTGGAACTCGTCGCGAACCGGCGGATAATCCACCTTAAGGCCCTTGCCAAGAACGGCCAAATCACTTCACCACGGAATGACCAGTCGGCGAGCTACACCGACAGGATGCTGGGCGAGGGCGAAAAATGATCTCAACAACCATCCTTTTGTGGGTGCTAGCCGGCTTCGGCGTGGCTGGCATCATCGGCGTAACGGTCCTGGCCGGCGCTGCAATGGCGCTCACGCCATGGGATGATTGATCGTGTGGCGTGCCCAGAAGGCTTGGCAACCGGACGAGGATACCACGATCATCCGACTGATTGACCGGATGACCTACGGCGAGATTGCCGCCGTGATCCCTGGTCGAAATCGCGACATGGTTGCCGGCCGCGTGCAGCGTTTACGCAGGATGGGAAAGCTCAAATGCCCTGGTACGCTATCGCCTCCAAGCCGCAACGCGAGATTTCCGGCGCCGACGCGCTGAGCGCTGCCGGGTTCGAAGCATTCACGCCGGTTGACTATCGCCGCCCTGGTCGCAAGACGCTCGCCAACGTGCAGCGCAAGCCTGTCCCGGTGCCGATGTTTCGCGGCTACCTGTTCGCCCAATTCGATCGAATTCCCTGGACGGTTCTCCGGTCGTCCAAGGATACGCTGCGCGGGGTCGTCTCGATGAATGGGCTTCCAATCGAGATCCCCGCGCAGCAGATTTCCGCCGTCCGCGCCATCTCGGGCACGGCGCAGCCGTACAGCCTCGCCTGCGACACGCTGCGGGCGAAGCTGCCGGTGCCCGGCCAACAGGTCGAGATAATTTCCGGGCCGTTTACGGGCGTCCTGGCGCGCGTGGATCACGTCACGGTCGGCCACATCGTCGCGTTGCTGGATGTTCTCGGCGGCGCGCCTGTGCGGGTGCAGTTCGAGCACGTGAGGGCCGCATGATGGATGGCGCCTTGTTCGATATGCCGTCCGTGGGGCTCAAGCGGTCCATAGCGGGCAAGCATTCTCCGGCGGCACAAACTCACGACTGGATCACTCCGCGCCATGTGCTCGATGCGCTGGGCGCTCCTGATGCCTTCGACCTGGACCCGTGCCAATCGAAGACGCAACCGTGGCCATGCGCGCGGCGCGGTATTGTTTGGCCTGAAGACGGGCTAGCCGCTGAATGGTCGGGGCGCGTGTGGCTCAATCCTCCCTACTCGGTTCACGCTTCGGCATTCATGGCCAAGCTCGCCGCGCACGGATGCGGCACGGCGTTAATCTTCGCGCGCACCGATACGGTGATGTTTCATCGGCATGTGTGGGGCGTCGCTTCGGCAATCCTGTTTTTGCAAGGCCGGTTGTTCTTCCATCGTCCAGACGGGCGCCGCGCTGACGCCAACGCGGGCGGGCCTTCGTGCTTGATTGCTTACGGCGCGCGCGACGCTGACGCGCTGGCATTGTGTGGGCTTCCTGGATATTTGGTGAGGTAATTTATGAGCAAACGTCAAGCCTCGGTCGGCGCTCTCTCGCTGACCATCTCCGACCACGCAGTTGTCCGATACCTGGAACGTGTGAAGGGTGTCGACGTCGACGCTATCCGGCAGGAAATCGCCCGCATTGCCTACGACAGCACGCCATTTAAAACGGTAGAGGGCGCGCGCTGGAATTGGGAGAAGCAGGTTGTAGTTACGATGATCGGCCACACGGTCACAACGATCATCGACCACGGATCTGCAACGCAGTACGTGGGCAAGAAGCTGATTGACGGACAGAAGGTATGGAGCCCATGAACGACGTTAGGCAGACGATAGGAATGATTTTTTGGATCATCGCAGCGGCGCTGGCGGCGCTGGCGGTTGTGAAGCTGTTTGGCGTCCCAATCGGCCGGCTGTCGGCCATCGAACTCGCGGCGGTCGCCATTGCTTGCGCACAGGTGCGGTGATGCCGACCAAAGCCATCACCGGCATCAAGATCGTCGACGGCAAGAAGATCGTTCGCAAGATCGGCTTTCGCTCCAAGATCAAGCGGCACAGGGACGACAGGGAGTTGAAGGCGTGGCAACTCAAAGCGGCCCTTGCGTCCAGTAAGCGCCCGGCGTGACTGTTGCCAGCAACGCTTTCAATTCTTGCCGGTCCAGATCGCGAAGGCTGACCATCTTTTTCCGGCCCGCCTTTGTTATTTTCAGGAACCGCTTCGCCGCCGTGACGCGCTTTGATGCTTCGCCGATAGAGCAGTTCATGGCGCCGGCAAGTTCCGTGACTGACAAGGGTTTGCGGTGCTGACGCAGCGCCATTATGATCGCATCGTTGCCGATCGTGTGCGGCGACTTCCTGGCAACGGTTGCCGGCTTTGGTGGCAAAGGATCGGCAACAGTTCGGAAAGTGTTTAGAAAGTTCAACATTTCGGTCCTCCTGGTTTCAGGTCTGGGAGATCGGAAGGCGCCCGGCGGGTGTATCTTCGCTCCATCCGCCGGGCGTGGTTTCAATCCGGCAATTCCGCCAGCGCTGCCGCAAGGTGCGACAAGGCGGCGGCGTAGTGCTTGCGGTCGCTGATGACTTGGCCGTTAACGGCTCGCTCGGCGACGACTTGCACGAGAATTCCAACCGCCTCGCGCGTGCTGCGGATCTCGTCTGATACTTTCTTAGCTGGTGGCATCATTCCATCCTGTTCCATTGCCCTGCCGTCCATCCTCCGCAGTCGGGCTCCATGCGGTCGGTACGCTTGCACTTGTCGCAGGTACGCAAGTCGTCGTGATAGCGCCAGCGGTGGAAGCAACCGAACCAGCGGTAGAGAGATTTGAGCATGTTGGGCCTCCTACGCACCCTGCCTCCCTAACCGCTTTCGGCTGGGAGGCGTCAACCCAACGGCAGGAAGCACGTCTCCGAGAAACCCATTGTCTGTGCATTGCGCTCTATATGGGTCATCATCCTCCACGGGGCTTTCGTCTGCGCTCTCGACGCGGTATTGGTTGGCTGTCTCGTCCCACTTGATAGTTCGCATCACTTCGCCTTTTGCCTTCATGAAGCGC
>CADEDX010000373.1 GCA_902826195.1 uncultured Bradyrhizobium sp.
CAACGCTTATCGGAGGCGGGACGGGGAGACTGGAATGAACCGCTGCTGATTTTCCGGCGCGCCGCTCGCGACGGGGCGGCCGGGGCGGATTGCGCGGCCGCGTTTCCGGGGGGGTGACAGTGACGGCCGGAAGCTGGTCGGGAGGGTGCCCGGCAACGGTCTGCGCCTGCACCGGAAACTTTGTGGCGAGCAGACAGGCAGCGGCGGAAAATGCCGCCCAGACAATTCGACGCAACGCTGATGCCCCCGCATGACAACTGCTACCATCGGCGTGCGATCGCATCAGTTCAACAGACCCCGGCGCTGCACGCTAGCAAGCACGACATACCGATACAATGCGGTACGGCGACGCAATCGAGGGCGCGGCCAGATCCGGACTCGCCGATCACGTCGCCCGAACGCGGCGTGCTTTGCGGCCAAGCCGTCGAAGCTACCGGTCCGAGCGGCCGATCACCGCCATCAACTCCGCGATCTTCTCGCGCTGGTCGGCCTTGTTGCCGCTGGTGATCGCATGCTCGACGCAGTGCGACACGTGGTCCCTTAAAACCTCCTCCTCGACTCGCCGCAGCGCGGCCCGCACCGCCGATATCTGCGTGACGATGTCGATACAGTAACGGTCCTCGTCGACCATCTTTGACAGGCCGCGGACCTGGCCCTCGATCCGGCTGAGACGCTTTTGACAGGATGCCTTGATGTCTTTTCGCATGAGCGTATATACCCCTACAGGGTATGGGTTTCAAGGCCGGAGCGAGCGACCGATGACTGCAAATGAGAACGGCGGCGGCGCGACGAAAAGCGCGTGTTGCGGGGGCCATGGCCATACCGGACACGATCACAGCGATCACGGCCACGCCGATCATCCGGCGCACGGGGCTGCAACGGTGCGCGATCCCGTCTGCGGCATGACGGTGAACCCGGCAACCAGCAAGCACCGCTTCAACCACAACGGCACAACCGTCCATTTCTGTTCCGCCGGTTGCCGCACCAAGTTCGCCGCCGATCCCCTCGCCTATCTGGAAAAGGACAAGCGGCCGAAGGCAGCGGTGCCGGAAGGCACGATCTATACCTGCCCGATGCACCCGGAGATCCGTCAGGCCGGCCCCGGAAGCTGCCCGATCTGCGGCATGGCGCTGGAGCCCGACGTGGTCAGCCTCGACGCGCCGCCCAATCCTGAACTCGCCGACATGACGCGCCGCTTCTGGATCGGCCTTGCGCTGGCGCTGCCGGCGATCATCCTCGAAATGGGCGGCCATCTCGTCGGCGGCCACGGGCTGATCGATCCAACACTATCGAACTGGATCCAGTTCGCCTTCGCCACGCCCGTTGTGCTGTGGGCCGGCGGGCCGTTCTTCGTGCGCGGCTGGCAGTCGCTCGTCACACGCAACCTCAACATGTTCACGCTGATCGCCGTCGGCACCGGTGTGGCCTATGTCTACAGCGTCGTCGGCACCATCGCGCCGGGCATCTTTCCGTCGACCTTCCGCGGCCATGGCGGCGCAGTGGCGGTCTATTTCGAATCGGCCGCCGTCATCACCGTGCTGGTGCTGCTCGGCCAGGTACTCGAGCTGCGCGCCCGCGAAGCGACATCAGGCGCGATCAAGGCCCTGCTGCAGCTCGCGCCGAAAACCGCGCGCCGGATCGGCCGCGACGGCGCGGACCAGGAGATCGAAATCGACAAGCTCGCCGTCGGCGATCAATTACGCGTACGGCCGGGCGAAAAAGTGCCGGTGGACGGCGTCATCCTCGAAGGCCGCTCCTCGCTCGATGAATCGCTGGTGACGGGAGAATCCATGCCGGTCACCAAGGAGGCCGGCGGCAAGGTGATAGCCGGCACGCTGAACCAGTCCGGCGGCTTCGTGATGTGCGCCGACAAGGTTGGGCGCGACACGCTGCTTGCGCAGATCGTGCAGATGGTGGCGGACGCGCAGCGCTCGCGCGCCCCGATCCAGCGGCTGGCGGACCAGGTCGCCGGCTGGTTCGTGCCGACGGTGATCGTCGTCGCGCTCATCGCATTCGGTGCCTGGGCCTGGTTCGGCCCGGAGCCGCGGATGGCGTTCGGGCTCGTCGCCGCGGTCAGCGTGCTCATCATTGCCTGCCCCTGCGCGCTCGGGCTCGCCACGCCGATGTCGATCATGGTCGGCGTCGGGCGCGGCGCGCAGGCCGGCGTGCTGATCAAGAACGCCGAGGCGCTGGAGCGGATGGAGAAGATCGACACGCTGGTGGTCGACAAGACGGGCACGCTGACCGAGGGCAAGCCGAAGGTCGTCGCGATCGTGCCGGAAGACGGATTTGCCGAGACTGATATTTTGCGGCTGTCCGCAACCATCGAGCGGGCGAGCGAGCACCCGCTGGCTGACGCCATCGTGCGCGCGGCCTCCGAGCGCAACCTCGATCTCGGCAAGGTCGAAGGGTTCGAATCGCCGACCGGCAAGGGCGTGACCGGCAAGGTCGACGGCAAGACCATCGTGCTCGGCAATGCGAATTTCCTGCAGACTCTCGGTATCGATGCACAGGCGTTGAACGATCACGGCGAACGTCTGCGCGGTGAAGGCGCCACCGTGATCAACGTCGCCGTCGACGGCAAGCTCGCGGGCCTGTTCGCCATCGCCGACCCCGTCAAGGCATCGACGCCGGATGCGCTGAAGGCGCTCGCGGCCGAGGGCATCAAGGTCATCATGCTGACGGGCGACAACAGCACCACGGCGAACGCCGTCGCGAAGCGACTTGGCATATCCGACGTTGAAGCCGAAGTGCTGCCCGATCAGAAGAGCGCGGTCGTCGCAAAACTGCAGAAGGCCGGAAAGATCGTCGCGATGGCCGGTGACGGCGTCAACGACGCGCCCGCGCTCGCCGCGGCCGAAGTCGGCATCGCCATGGGAACCGGAACCGACGTCGCAATGGAAAGCGCAGGGATCACGCTGCTGAAAGGCGATCTTACCGGCATCGTCCGCGCGCGCCGCCTCTCGCAGGCGACCATGAGCAACATCCGCCAGAACCTGTTCTTCGCCTTCATTTACAACGCCGCCGGCATCCCGATCGCCGCCGGCATTCTCTATCCCACGTTCGGGCTTCTGCTATCGCCGATCATCGCCGCCGCGGCGATGGCGCTGTCCTCGGTGAGCGTCGTCGGCAACGCGCTGCGGCTGCGGATGACGCGGCTGTAACAACTTGACGTGCGTCAAGGCCGCTACCGTCGGAAGGGTCATCTTACACTTGAAATGCTGTCCCCTCAGCAACGGGAGATTCGGTCATGACGCGTTTGACGATGGCGACCGCACTCACGCTCGCGGCACTTGCGGCTCCAGCGTGCGCGCAAGCCCCAACCGGATACGACCATTCCCATTCCGGCGATACCGCGAAACCAGTCCCGGCTGACCCTGCACCAGGCTCGTCCGCTGCCGCCGCCCCGCAAGGTGGTATAGGCCGCGTGGGTATGATGAACGATATGAAAGGCATGATGGGCCGCATGTCCGCGATGCACGACACGCGGATGATGCACATGATGGGCCGCGGCACCAACGGGATGGCGACCATCGATCGCATCGAGGGCCGCATCGCCTTTCTGCGTGTCGAACTCAAGATTGCCGACGCGCAGGCCGATAGCTGGAACGGCTTTGCCGATGCGCTGCGTGCAAACGCCAGGAAACTCGCGGAAGTTCGCGCATCGATGACGCCGAAGCCCGACGAGGCGGCGGTTTCCACCCTTGCGACCCGCCTGGAACAGCAAGAGCAGTGGCTGGCCGCAAGGCTCGAAGGCACCAGGGCCATGAAATCCGCCTACATCAAACTCAACGAACTGCTGTCGGACGATCAGAAGAAGACCGCCAACGAGCTGCTCGCCCCGCATCTGGGAATGGGGGCCATGGCCATGATGGCAACGCCGACCCCCCTTGAACAGAAGGAGCAGGGTCGTATGCCTGGCATGGGTATGGGTATGGGCAAAAACTAGCGCTGACGGTTCCGGTCAGCCGCCGGGATCAGGCAACCCGGGCAGCCGCCCCGCGCGGCAAGCCCGCGCGCGCCAACCCGCCATACAGCGCCTCGCCGGGCATTTCCGATCTAAGGATTTCGCGCACCGCCACCAGCTTCTCGATATCGATGCCGGTCTTGAATCCCTTGCTCTCGCAGAGGAACGCCAGATCCTCGATCACCACGTTGCCGGTGGCGCCCGGCGCGAACGGGCAGCCGCCGAGACCGCCGAGCGATCCGTCGAGCACGCGCGCGCCGGCATCCAGTGCGGCGGCGGCATTGGCGATGCCCATGCCGCGCGTATCGTGCAGGTGAATGCAGATCGGCTTTGAGCCGGCGATCTTCACCGCGCCCGCGGTCAACTCGCCGACCTGTTTCGGCCCGGCATAACCGACCGTGTCGGCAATCGCCACCATGTCCACACCCGCCTCGAACAGTTTTTCGGTCAGGCGCAGCACTTCGTTGGGATCAACGGCGCCCACGATCGAACAACCCAGCGCCATCGAGATCGCGGAGTTCACGACCGGCTTGTGCGCGCTCGCATTGCGCAGCTCGCAGAGCCGCTTGACGTTGGAAATGGCCGATTCCCGCGAGCGGTTGGCGTTGGCCTGGCTGTGCTGTTCCGTGGCGGAGACCACGGTCGCCACTTCGGCGACGCCGGAGGCCAGCGCATCGTTGACGCCGCGCTCGTTCAGCGTCAGGGCGATGCCGTAAGCGCCCGGCAGCGAGGCCACCGTCGTGATGATGTCGCGCACATCGGCGAATTGCGGAAAGGTTCTTGCCGGCAGGAACGAACCGGTCTCGAAATGCCGCACGCCGGCGGCATACTCGTCACGCATCCAGCGCTGCTTCGCTTGCGTGGACGGAAACGTCTTTACGAGTTGCAGGCCGTCGCGCAGGCCGACTTCGCGCAGGATGATTTTGTTGTCGGGATAGAGTTCCTGGACGCGGGTCATGGCAACCTCTTGTTTTTGGCGGCAGTCTTGTTTCCCCGAGGGCCGGCGACCGTTGTCGAAACCCTTGCCGAAACCCTCGGGGGTATCTACCTCTCGCGAGGGTTATTTCACAAGAGGCAACACCGCCATGTTGGACGCCGCCGTCAAGGCGATTTCGCAGATCCTGTCGCCGCCGATGCGCACCATCTTGTGGCGCTCGATCGGGCTGGCGCTGGTGGTGATCACGGTGCTGGCGATCGGATTGCAGCGGCTGCTGACCTGGTTTGCCGAATCCGGCGAAGTCTGGGCCGAGGCCATGCTAGGGCCGGGCTTTCACACGACCCTCAACGTACTGTCCTGGATCCTCTCGATCGCGGCCGGGCTCGGCGTCGTGCTCGGCGGCATTTTCCTGATGCCGGCCGTCACCTCGCTGATCGCCAGCGTGTTCGTCGACGACGTCGCCGAACATGTCGAGCGCGAACATTATCCGGCGGAACGCCCCGGCACGGCGTTGCCGCTCGGCGTCTCGATCCCAGAGGGCATCAAGACGGCGCTATTGACCATTCTGGTCTACCTGATCGCGCTGCCCTTCGTGCTGTTCGCCGGCGCCGGCTTGCTGATCTTCTTCTTCGCCACCGCCTGGCTGTTGGGGCGCGAATATTTCGAACTCGCCGCGATGCGCTTCCGCTCGCCCGCCGAAGCCAAGGCGATGCGCAAGGACAATGCGGCGACCGTGTTCACCGCCGGCCTGTTCATCGCGGCCTTCGTGTCGATCCCGATCGTCAACTTGGCTACGCCCCTGTTCGGCATGGCCTTCATGGTCCACATGCACAAGCGGCTCTCCGGCCCGCGTCCCGAACTGATCGAGCCGGCGCGGCAAACCCGCGTTCCTACCGTTTAGCTGACTCTGGTATCCGCCCGGTCGCGCGCAAACGGCACCAGCAGCACTCCCACCATCGCCACACAGGCGAGCAGCACCCAGGCCTCGTTGACGCAGAGCGCCAGCGACGCCTTCTCAACCATCGGCCGCACGAACGCCACGGCGGCGGCATCGGGCGGGCCTGGCGGCCGGTTGGCGAGCAGCGCCGGATCGAGGCCGATCGCCTTCGCCGCGCTGACGTCTCCGGCCAGCAGGCGGACGCGAAAATCCTCGGCATACATGGCGACGCGGCCATACAGGATCGTATCGATCAGCGCGATGCCGATGGCGCCGCCGAGATTCCGCATCAGGTTGAACAACCCGCTGGCGTCGGCGACTTCCGCTTCGGGCAGCGCGCCGAGCGCGATGCGCGTCGGCGGCAACAGGCAAAACATGATGGCGACGCCGCGAACGATTTGCGGCCAGAACATCTCGTCAAAATCGGCCGTGCGCGGCTGGAAGGCACTCAAGCCCAGTCCCAGCGCGAACAGGGCGAAACCGGCGCCCGTGAGCGCGCGTGCGCCGACCCGGTTTTCCAGGATTGCGGCGACGGGCGCGGCGACGAGCTGCGCGGTCCCGGTCACCAGCATGATGGTGCCGATCTCGAAGGCATCGTGACCGCGCACGAAGGCGAGAAACACCGGCATCAGGTAGACCGAGCCGAACAGCCCGACGCCGAGGCAAAAACTCAAGGCGCAGCCGACCGCAAACGACCGCCGCTGCAGTGTAACGAGCCTTACCACGGGATGCCCGGCGCGGAGGCTGCGATGGACGAACAGGCCGAGGCCGAGCGCACTTCCCGCCAGCAAGACGATGCAGACGGGCGACAACCAGCCGTGATGAGGCGCTTGCTTCAGGCCGATCTCAAACGCCGTGAGGGCTGCGGCCAGCAGCATGAGCGCGCCAAAGTCCAGTTTCGCAAGCTCGGCAAAATCCGTGTCCTGGCGCGGCAGCAGTAACGGGGTCACCGAGGCCACGACGAGCCCGGGAATAACGTTGATCAAGAACAG
>CADEDX010000374.1 GCA_902826195.1 uncultured Bradyrhizobium sp.
GGAGCGCTCGATCGCTTGCAGCACTTCCTCAAACCGCTCGGCGCGGTAGCGTACCACATGTAGCACGGGACCGAATACTTCTTCCGTGAGCTGGCCGGCATCGGATAATTCAAAGATATGCGGCGCGACGTAATTGCCCTCGGGCGCGGCGCCGGCAAAGCGCACCTGCGCGTCCTGCTTCATGCGCGCGATGTGCGCGTCCAGCCGTTGCTTGGCCTCGGCATCGATCACCGGGCCGATATGCGTGGCCGGGTCCGCGGGGTCGCCGACGACGAGTTGGCGCGCTGCGCCCGCAATCATCTCGATCATGCGGTCGGCGACGTCGTCCTGCAGGAACAATAGCCGCAGCGCCGAACAGCGCTGGCCGGCGGAACGGAACGCCGAAGTCGCGACATCGTCGGCGACCTGCTCGGGCAGCGCGGTGGCATCGACGATCATGGTATTGATGCCGCCGGTCTCGGCGATCAGCGGCACGATCGGTCCATCCATGGCGGCGAGCGCACGGTTGATGGTGCGCGCGACGTCGGTCGAGCCGGTGAACACGACGCCCGCAATATCGGGATGTGCCACCAGCACGGCGCCGATCCGGCCGTCACCTGCGACCAGATGCAGCGCCGGCGCCGGCACGCCGGCTTCATGCAGCAGGCTGATGGCTTCAGCCGCGACCAGCGGCGTCTGTTCGGCCGGCTTCGCAACGACCGCGTTACCCGCCATCAAGGCCGCTGTGACCTGGCCCAGAAAAATCGCCAGCGGGAAATTCCACGGCGAGATCGCGACGAAGACGCCGCGGCCCCGCAGACGGAGCACGTTGCTCTCGCCCGTCGGTCCCGGCATCGTCTTGCCTTGTCCGAACAGTTCGCGTCCCTGCGCGGCATAGTAACGGCAGAAATCAACGGCCTCGCGGACTTCCGACATCGCATCGTCCAGTGTCTTGCGGCCCTCGCGCTGCAGCAGCGCGATGAAATGCGCGGATCGGCCCTCCAGCAGATCGGCGGCTCTCTCCAGCGTCGCTGCGCGCGTTTCCACTGGCGTTCTGTTCCACTTTTTGAACCCTTCGCATGCCGCCGATACGGCGGCATGCGCCGCTGCGGACGTGGCATCGGCGACGCTTCCCGTTGTGGCCGCGTTCCGCGCAGCCACGGCGGAGACGAGCCGGCTCAACGCCGCGCGCTCGCCGAATTCGATGCCGCAGGAGTTTTCGCGCTGCGGCCGGTAAAGATCGCGCGGCAACGGGATGTCGGGATGCGCGGCGTTTTCGGCGCTGCCAATGATGTCGGCCGGCCGCCGCAGCAATTGCGAAACCGGCACAGTCTCGTCGGCGGCAAGCGCGACAAAGGAGGAGTTTGCGCCATTCTCCAGCAATCGCCGCACCAGATAGGCGAGCAGGTCGCGGTGGCTGCCGACCGGCGCGTAGGTGCGATGGGCGATGTCGGGGTGGTCCTCGCCGAGTTTGGCATACAGCGTGTCGCCCATGCCGTGCAGTCGCTGAAATTCGAATCCGGTCCGATCTGTGGCCAGTTCGAGGATGCTTGCGACCGTCAGCGCATTGTGGGTGGCGAATTGCGGAAAGATCCGCGGCCGCAGCGCCAGCAATTGTTTTGCGCGGGCAACGTAGTTCATATCCGTCATCGCCTTGCGGGTGAATACCGGATAGCCATCGAGCCCGCGCTCCTGCGCGCGCTTGATCTCGGTGTCCCAATAAGCGCCCTTCACCAGCCGCACCATCATCTTGCGGTCGAGGCCGCGTGCGAGGCGATCGACGTAATCGACCACGTCGCTGGCGCGCTTCTGGTAGGCCTGAACCGCCAGGCCAAAGCCGTCCCAGCCTGCCAGCGATGAATCCCCGAGCGCCGCCACGATCACGTCGAGCGACAATTCCAGCCGGTCGGCTTCCTCGGCATCGACGGTGAAGTTGAGGTCATGGGATTTGGCCTGCCGGGCGAGATCGATCAGGTGCGGGACCAGTTCGCGCATCACCCGCGCGCGGCTCACCGCCTCGAAGCGCGGATGCAAGGCCGAGAGCTTGACCGAGATACCGGGGCGGTCGGGCAGGGGGCGGTCACCGGCGGCGCGGCCGATCGCTTCAATCGCACTTGAATAGGCGTTGAAATAGCGCGCGGCGTCATCGGCCGTACGTGCGCCTTCGCCGAGCATGTCGAAGGAATAGCGTTCGTGGCGCGCGGAATGCGACCACGCTCGTGACAGCGCGGCCTCGATGGTCTCGCCCAGCACGAAATGGTTACCCATCAGCCGCATCGCCTGCCGCGTCGCCGCCCGCACGGCAGGGACGCCCAGCCGCTTGGTGAGCCGCCCGATGGTGCCCTGCGGCGTCTCGCCCGGCTGAATCACCCGGGCCGACATGCCGAGCGCCCAGGCCGAGGCGTTGACAAGAAAGGCGCTTGTTCGCGTCTCGTGATGGATGAAGTCGCCCTGGGCGAGCTTGTCCTCGATGAACTGGTCGGCGGTGCGGGCATCCGGCACCCGCAGCAGCGCTTCCGCCAGCACCATCAGCGCCAGCCCTTCCTTGGTCGACAGCGCAAACTCGCGCAGCATGTCCTCGACGCCGCCCAGCGGATCGTCGTTGCCCCTGATCGCCTCGATCAGCCGCGTCGCTGTGCGATCGACGCGGGCCTCCTGCGCGGCATCCAGCCGCACGGCCCCAAGCAGGTGGCTCGCCATGGCCCGATCGTCGGGCGCGTAGGGCGCGCTGAAGGGAGGAAGGGGCGAAGCGGGAATCAGCATGGGATTTTCTCGGCTGCGGCCAGTCTAGCCGGGGCGGCATGGGCGGAATAGCCGGAGACCGACGCAGCAGGTACCTGGAGGAGCCCACTGGCGCACGGAGAACACAGCGGACGGAATTTTGTCCGTGTGTTCCACAGATCGCGGGCTTGCCGGTTGGCAGCGTGAGAGTGCCGCGCTAATCGTCGGGCAGGCCGCCGTTCGGGAACAACAGGAACCATGCAAGACGCCGCTCCGCCGACAAGGGCAAGCCGAACGCGAACCGTCTTCGCGGTCGCTTTTAGCATCCTGCTTGCCTTGTCGTTCGGCGCCCCGGCCGCGAAGGCCGCTGAGCTGAGTTCGGCGATCGCCTACCTCTACAGTTCCGTTTCGATCTATCCGCCGTCGGCCACTTCCATGACGGTCTGCTACGGCTTTGTCTGCCGGCGCCGCGAGATACTGGAATTCACCGCCGCCGACCGTAGCGCGCTGACGCAGATCATGGCGGCGGGCCGCGCCTCTGCCGCGGCCGAGCGCGCCGCGGTGCAGAAGGCGGTGGTGTGGTTCGATCGCCGGATGGGACCGATCCTCGGCACCAACAAGCGCGTGGCGAAGGCGGATTTCCGCTACTTCGACGACAAGCACAATTACGATTGCTGGGATACGACGAGGAACACCACCAGCCTGCTATTGGTGCTGCGGGAATGGGGTCTGCTCAAGCACCATGCGATCGGCGATCCCAAGTATCGCGGCAATACGCTGGTGCTGCAGACGCCGCACAATACGGCGGTGCTGATCGATCGCACGACCAAGGTCGAGTGGGTCGTCGATCTGTGGCCGCGTGGCTATCTGCAGACACCCGACGTGATGACGGTCCAGAAATGGGTTACGGAAGATTGAGCGACCGGTTTTCGTGCATGATCTAACGATCGTGCGCGCAGAAGCGATGCCCGCTCCGCCGAACGCTCACAGTTGTTGGAAGTTTTTTTAGCCTACCCCCGGATTCGACTCCGAGAGCGCGCCGTTGCCGATCGCACTTAAGCGCTAAACCTTGAGGTTCTCGGCCGAAGTCTTGCCCCGGTTGGCGATCTCTTCGTACTCGACGGACTGCCCTTCATTGAGTGTCGAAAGCCCGGCTTTCTCAACTGCCGAAATATGAACGAACACGTCCTTACCGCCATTCGAGGGCTGGATGAACCCGTAGCCCTTGGTTGGATTGAACCACTTCACCGTACCTTTAGCCATTCACGTCGTCTCCGCGGAATCAAAAAAGTAACCGAGCCGTCGGTCCCCGCACTAACCGGCCTGCCCGCGGCATAAGGATACGCGGGTTGGGGCGGACTGGGTAGCGCAAAGGGAACGTCCGATTCGGCAAAAAAGTGCCCGTTCGCACCCGATTTCCGCCGTTTTGCCGGTTTTGCGATCCTTTGAGCCGGCGGGGCGGAGGTGATTCGAAAACTGATGCCCTGGGACGAAAGCCAGTGGTGGATGTCATTCTCCCGCTTGCGGGCAGCCGGCCGACGGTGTTCCCGGCTGGCATAATTACAGACGGAGAACCCCGGTCGCGCGAGGCGGCCGGGGCTTCCCGACGGCACGTCTGCGGCCGAATCAGTAGCAGACGTTGACCGTGCGCCAGCGAAAGCCGAACGGCGTCCACACGCGACGGGTCTGCCAGCAGCCGTCATAGCCGCCACCGTAGCCGCCACCGACGAAGCCGAGCCCGAAGCCGTGGCCGTGACCCCAGTGGTGATGGTGATGATGATGCGGAAAGAACCCGCCCGCCGAAGCGGAGGTGGGCGGCAGCGCCATCAGGCTGAGCGAAAGAGCGGCGGCGGCCGTGAGAGTCAGTTTGCGAAACATGGTGGTTCTCCAAAAAGCGCGTTCGACGTTGTTGTCCTGGCGCGAGTTTAGTTTCAGCGTTACCCGTCGCCGATCTGTCGCCTCCGTCACAGAGCCGGTTCGCGACAATTTTCTGAACGATTATTCAGGTATGAAAAACATCACGGAGGCCGCGAACCGCTATCTTCAAAGCGGTTTCAGGCCGCGACGCTTCGCTGGTCGCCGACCAGGGTCGACAGTGTTCGCGCATCTGAAATCGCGCGAACGATCATCGGCTCTTTGCGTCCGCGGATCTCGACGTCATGCTGAGGCAGCACATCGGCGGCAAGGCCGGCCGTCGCGCGAACTTCATCCGAGACGACAACTTCGCATCCAAGGCTCTTGGTCATGTCCTGCAGCCGCGCCGCGACATTGACGGCGTCGCCGAGCGCGGTGAACACCATGTGATCGCGATACCCGATATCGCCGACGATCACCTCGCCACCATTGATGCCGATGCCGAAACGAATCGGCTCGCGCAAATCGTGCTCGAGAAACTTGTTCAGCTCGTCGACATTGGCGGCGATCATCGCCGCCGCGCGCAACGCCTGGCGGCAGGCTTCCTTGCGCGTCGTGGTGAGGCCAAACAGCGCTAGCATGCCGTCGCCGACGAACTGGTTCGGCATGCCGCCGCATGCGAGCACCGCCTGCGACACCGCGCCGAGGAAGCGGTTGACGATGAACACAGTGTCGAACGGCAGGCGCTTTTCCGCCATCCGGGTCGAGCCACGCATGTCGACGAACATGTTGACGAGGTAGCGCTCCTGGCCGATCCGGGTCGGGTTCGAATCGTGGGCGTCTGCTGACATCGTGTGCGGCAGGAAAAGCTGGAAGAACGAGATATCGCAGGTCGGCTTCAACTGGCAGGCAAGGCGGATCGAAGGATCCGGCGTGCCGACACGGCCCAGCACGAACGCCTCCCGCTGCGACGGCTCCGGAAGCTCGTTGTGGTCGCCGATGATACGGATGCGGCAGGTCGAGCAGCGCGCGCGACCGCCGCAGACGCTGGCATGGGGAACGTTGTTGCGCAGGCTCGCCTCCAGCACGCTGAGCCCCTTCGGGACGCGCACGGTGCGGCCGTTGCCGTAGGAGAGGTTGATCATGCCGCGGCGGCGTTCGTTGATGGCTCGGGCGGCGCGGGCCAGCAGCGCGATGCCGATCAGGCCGAAATAGCCGTACAGGTAATAGTCGGTGATGCGTTCGAGCGTCCGCGCTTCGGCGCGTGTGCCGATCTGGCTCTCCGACTGGGTTTCTGCGCGCCACTCGGTGCTGTCGGCTTCCATCACCATGCGGCCGCCCTGATAGAAACCGAGCATCGAGAGTGCCGGGATCAGAACCGCCAAAGCGAGCAGGAACGGCGCGGTGCGCTTGTAGAACGCCCGCATCCGCAGCCAGAAATACAGCCCGATGCAGCCATGGACCCAGGCGATCGTCATCACCGCGAGCATCATCCAGACCCGGTACGGCGTCCAGATCCAGTACAGAAACAGCACCTGCGGATAGAGCCGCTCGTGCCCGAACAACGTCTGACCGAGCCGGATACCGATGACATGGCCGATGATCAGCATCGGGACGCTGAGGCCGAGCGCGAGCTGCAGCGGCTCGATCGCCTTCCAGCGGAATTTCCGGCGTTCATACAGCGCCCAGATGCCGAGCGCGGTGTGCACCACGCAGGCGCTGTAGAACAGGATTGCGACCGGGAGAAACTGCCAGAACGCGAGGTGCCAATAGACCCCGTCGGCCAGCGCCTCCAGCGAGATGTTGCCCAGCGCATGGTTGATGAAATGGCTGACCAGGTAGGCAAACAGCACCATGCCGCTGGCAAGGCGCACCTGCCGAAGGCCGATGCCCCGCATAAAGGTCGTGACGCGTTCTTTGGAGAGGGTTGCCGTGCGGTTCATGAGGTTACTATCGGCGATGCCATCGTTTTATTCCAGCCGTGAATACCATATCCCCTCGACCCTGCGAACGCAGGGACCCCCGGGTGAGCGTTGCGCTCATCGCGATACCGCGTGATCTATCGAGGAAGCACGGTGGCAGACGCTCTGCGAACGACCGCTGCAGCTTGCTGAAGTGAGGGCGTCCTTTTTCTTGTCCCCTCCGTCGGCCACGGCGTATGGGCCCCTGCGTTCGCAGGGGCGACGATAAGCCTTTTTCCTTCCGCAGCACGTTGACACCCCGGGGGTTGTCGAAGAGAAAGCGCCGTGACGACAG
>CADEDX010000375.1 GCA_902826195.1 uncultured Bradyrhizobium sp.
CGCGATCGCGGCCTGAGGCCGAACGGTCCGACCTTCTCTCCGGCTTCCCCGGAATTGGTTTTTACACGGCCAGGACCCAAAGGAGACACCGACGCCTCGCTTCGACAGGCCCCTTCGGCTCGCGCGCGACCAAGACGGTTCAGTCTTCCGAGCGCAGCCCCGCTTCGATGCGCTGGATCAGCCGCTCCCGCAATGACGGTACCACGTCGCCGAGGACGATGAAGGTGCGGACGATGGGCAAATACGGCTCCATGGCCGCCGTCAGCTCCGCGGGGGATATGCCGGTCAGCCGCGCGTATTCGGTTTGCGCGGCCGCATTGGTCGCGCGCGGCCGCTCCGGATTGTCGGCCATTTCCGGCCCGAGCTCGGACAGGACGACATGCAAGAACCCAAGTTCGAGGACGGCAGGCCCGCGCTTCGCACCAGCCCAGTCGACCAGCTTGGGGCCTTCCGCTGTCATGATCACGTTTCCGGGGCTCAGGTCGGTATGGCAAAGCCCGTCGCCCGGCGGCAAGCGGTCGATCAGCGCCAGGATTTCAGTGGCGATGTGCTTCGGGATGAGCTTGCCGTCGTCGTGCCCCAACTGATCCTCCATATACTCACGCATGGAGAGGACCTCCGGTGGCGGCGGCGTCTTGTGAATGGACATGGCAAGAGCGGCGACAATCGCGCCCGCCTGATCGAATGTCACCGCGCCGGTTCGCGTCAGCTGCAGCAGGGTCGGTCCGTCGAGCCGCTGCAGCACGATGCCGAAGCGCCCGTCCAGCGTCACCTCGCCGAACACCTCAGGCACCGGGACCCCGGCGGCGAACACGGCGCGGATCATGCGCACCTCGAACCAGGCCATCCCCCGCGGCACGCCGGGTTTGAACAGTTTGACGACCTGACCGGGCGCCCAGGCGTAGGCTTCGGAGTGGGCGCCTTCACCGATCTTCTCCCCCAACGATCCCTGCATGCCCGTTCTCCGCCGTGGCAGAGGAAACACCGGCGGCGAGCAAAAAGGAACCCCTCTCGTCGCGGGGGCCGCCGGACATTATGATCGCCTTCAACCTGCAGAGACCTTCGTCCACTCCGCTAAATGGTCCCAAGTCCGGTTCCGGCGCGCAGAGCCGCCGTTCGCACAAGCAATGCTTCTGACTGGGCTGCGTGTTTAAGGTTCTTCCAATTCTATTGGTCGGCTCGGCGTTTCGATTGGCTCCCGGCTAATCCGCTCATACTCTACGATCACTTGCGCACCGATCCACAGGACCACCGCTCCAATTTCAACGCTCAATAGGACGGCGCAGCTACTTTGATATCCGGCCCGTTGAGGTAAAACCGTCTGTTTCCCTGGGTGTCAAAGGGCTCGGTTGCGCCGCTGTCGGTCCGGGTAAGGCTGGCATTCGACCAACTGACTTGCATTAGCAAATCATGGGCACGCGATAGCGCCAGCAACCGGCCTCCATAGCCTTTCTGTCCATGCTCGATACTCGTTGTAGTGCGAAAGCTCTACGACGCGATGGCGCTGACGGTCGCGAGATTGTTCTTTATGCGATGATGCAGTTCGCCCACGATCAGCTTCTGCAGCTTATTTGCTACATCGCGCTCCTCGGCATCGATACCGGACTGTGCAAGCAGAGCCTTCGCATCGATGTTAGCCTGCTCGAGCAACAGGCGGAGGCCGTCGTTCTCAGCGGACAACGCGGCCTCCTGCGCGGAGCAGGGCTTGGGCCCAATTAACCCGGAGCTGCGGCCGAGCTTATCAACTAACAACAAGGACGCGTTCGGAACTGTCTTCAGTTCGCCCGCACCGACCATTGCGTGCAATTTGCGTCGGACGGATTTACCTGGCCGCAGGTCAGGATGATCTTGATGGCAGGCGAGAATAATAGTCTCAGTTGTGCAGGTTTCCTTGACCCGTAGTATTGCGGAGTTTCCAACCCAGAGGCTCTTTCAATGGGATTTGGGTCTGCGCCCGGGGAGCACATTAGCGAGTCGTCCATTGTCGTCTTAGGCGACTATCTCGCGTAGTATCGAGGAGATCCTCTCAAAGCTGTAAGGCTTAGGCAGAAAGAGGCCGCTCTCCGGTAAGTCGCCATCTTGGAGTTTATGATGTCCCGAAGTAGCGATGATCTTGATTGGCGGCCAGCGACCTCGCACAAAATGCGCAAGTTTTAACCCATCCATCGAGCCGGGCATCTGGATATCGGTGAACACGACATGGATGTCCGGTCGCGCCTCAAGGATCGCAATCGCCTCGTCCGCATTGCCAGCCTCGACAACTTCGTAACCGGCCTCAGCGATCATTTCCGCCGCGTTCGACCGGATCAGATATTCGTCCTCAACAACAAGAACGACGGGCCGCTTATTTGTAGAGAGGGTCATCGGTTCACCTGCTGACGAGCTAAGTGTCTCTTCAGCCCTTCGTTCCGCGCATAGCTGTATAATTTTGCTCATCTTCGATCGAAAGGGCGAAACTCAGAGAGCCCGAAAACAGCGTCGCCTCCAGCCCCCGGAGGGCAGACCAAACGCCGAAAGCGCGGCTAGATCGCGGCGGATAGCTGGCACCGCCCGCGCACCAGCACCTCGGTGAGGGGTAGCCTCCCTGATAGAGCACCGACGCCACTTATCGGCCTGCACCTCCTCCGCGAATGAGAGCGAAGGCAAAGCCGATCATCGTTCGCTTCCAGCCGGGTCTTTGGTTTTATCACGCCGCTTTTAAACACGCCGGTGTCTAGCGACGGGGCGTCTCTTCCGCGAGGTGGCGCTGTTTTGATCGTTCGAAACCGTGCATTCCGGTTTGCCATTGGAGGCCGACGATCGCGCCCTTGGTCGGTTGGAGCAGCGCCAACGAGCTGAACAGGGTGAGTGGCAACCAAATGGCGAGTTGAAGCCACGGCGGTGGCGCATAAGCCACTTCAACGGCGAGGATTGCCGGTACCACCGAGTGACCGACAACGATAATCACGAGATAGGCAGGAAAATCGTCGGCACGATGATGATGAAAGCTCTCGCCGCACTGTTCGCAATGGTCCGCGACTTTCAGGAAGCGCCCGAACAGCGAGCCCTTTCCGCAATTTGGGCAACTTCCCAAAAAGCCGCGCCACATTGCCTTGCCCAGGGAGATCCGATCTTTGATGGGGGTCATCGAAGTGTTCCTTGACCGTCATTTGATTGTCCATACAATAGGTACGAAGCAGCGGACAATCAAAACAGGTTGGCTAAATTGCATGGATTGGATCCCTACAATAGCGGAGGGGTCGGGGTCGGTTTACCTGCGCATCGTGGATGCGCTTTCGGCCGATATTGCGAGTGGTCGTCTGGCTCGCGGCGAGCAGCTCCTCACCCATCGTGCCTTAGCGCGGGCGCTCGGCATTGATCTCACGACGGTGACACGTGCTTACGGCGAAGCGCGGCGGCGCGGCCTGATTGATGCCAGAGTGGGCCACGGCACTTTTGTGTCGGAGTCGACTGCGAGGGTGGCCGCGAATATTCACTATCAGGTCAAGATCGACCTCTCGATGAACGTGCCGCCGCAGCCGGTCGAGGCGAATCTGGAGGGCCGCATCGCGCAGGGGCTCGCCCTCATTCAAAGTGGAACAAGTTTTACCGCGCTCCTCAACTATCAGCGTCCCGGTGGCAGTGACGAGGAACGCGCGATCGCTGCCAACTGGTTGCGGCCGCGCGCGCCGGCGCTCGCCGAGCGTCTAATTGTCTATCCGGGGACGCAGGCGGCTCTGTTCAATACATTGTTGGCGCTGACTTCTCCAGGAGATGTGGTGCTGACCGAAGCGCTTACATTTCCCGGAATAAAGGCGGCGGCAGCGAAACTGCACGTGCATCTTGTCGGCATCGCAATGGATGGAGAGGGGCTTGATCCCGACGCGCTCAAGGCCGCCTGCAAACGGCATCGGCCGAAAGCTGTCTATCTGATCCCAACGTTGCACAATCCAACAACGATCACGCTCGGCCCTGAGCGCCGCAAGGCAGTGGCCGACATCATCCGCCATACCGGAACAATCTTGATCGAGGACGACGCCTACGGATTGCTGGAACCGTCGGCCTCACCGATCGCAAATCTGATCCCCGAACTCAGCTATCTCGCCGTTAGCCTATCGAAAAGTATCGCGCCGGCGCTCCGTGTTTCCTATCTCCTGGTGCCTGATGCCGCATCCGACCAAGTCATGAGGAACAATCTCCAGGCGACGATGCAGATGCCGCCGCCGCTCATGGTTGCGCTCGCGACGAATTGGCTTCGTTCCGGCATCGCCGATCAGATCATCACGGCAATTCGTAATGAGGCGACGGGCCGCCAGCAACTGGCGGCGCGAATCCTGAAAGGATTGCCGTTCGTCGGCAAACCGAGCGCACATCACCTTTGGCTGTCGTTGCGCGATGAATGGACCCGTTCTGATCTCATCTCACATCTTCTTCGTGATGGACTGGCCGTCGTGGGCAGCGAGGCGTTCGCCGTCGATGGAACGGCACCACACGCCATTCGCGTCGCCCTCGGGGCCGCCCGGAGCCGCGCTGAATTGTCCCAGGCGCTGTACGTTCTCGCCGCGGCTCTTAAGTCCACCGCTAGGGCGGTCCAGATCGTTTAGATAATGAACAACCCGACATGATCGTACAATTCAGGCGGATCAGAAACCCCAGTGTGATCCGGGTCGAGCGACGCGCTTTGTCTTGGTGGTGAGCGAGCTAACCGAGATCAGAGTGGCGTGCTCCTATCACGGTTCTTCACACGCTGCGGATTAATGGAGAGAATTCGATGAGTGCCAGGCCGCTGGCGAATACCTGTTAATCAGGGTTCTGATTCTCGCCTCCCCCAGATGCGCTGAAATGGTACTCCCAGTGGATCTATTCGCTTGCCGAGTTGCGTCGGCACGAGACGGTGAAGGTCACTGCTTCCAGCACGTCCAGGCAATCACCATCGCAATCGACCAGTACGCGGAGAAGGCGCTGGGCAATCGCGACTACTTCCTTAACAAGCCGTACGGAACCGGCTGAAGCGCCGATGGCTGGGGAACGGTCGGCAGAAAAGATCTGAGACATCGAGTGACTAACCGTTCCCGACGCGGTGACTAACATCACGATAAACCGTTGAATTGCTGCTGCCGAATTGGGTGTTGGCGATCCATGCAGGATTGACACCTCCATGCAACGTCAACGGGTTACGGTTTCTAACCTCTCCTAAGGTGCGCACGAAATACCAACAGAAATCGAACCGTTGTCTACCCTTTGTTGGAGGCGGTTAGCCGTCGTAGTTGACCTCGTGAATCCAATCGTCGCCGGAGGGTAGCGCCTTTCCGGCAGTGGTAAGCAAAACTCAGTTTTCATAGGACGACGCATCGGGTTGGAACGCCTGTTTCAGGGGAAGGTTGAGGGCATTATTTTACAAAGGAACACGGCATGAAACGTCTGGGCCTTGGTCAATTAATCCTCCTAGCCAGCCTTGTGGGCATGCTGATCCTGACTCTTGGATGGGCGGTCTACGTCTGGAACCAGAGCAGTGACGCCCCCATGGACGAACATGGTTGGATAGCGCTGGGGCTAGGAACGTTCTTCTCACTTTTGATTGGATGTGGCCTGATGGCCCTGATGTTTTTCAGCAGCCGCAGCGGCCATGACGACGCGGCAGACCCGTTCAGACGGCCCAACGATAACGACAACTTGCCGGGCTAGACAATCGGCGCAAAGCGGACTTCCAAACATCGGCTGGGCCTAGGAGCTGACGCCGTCCAAAGGGGAGACACGTGGCTAACGTTCTGGACCTGGGCGGCCGAAGCAGAGCGCCCTGAGCATGATTTCGCATCCCTTACGCGGCGTTACGTGGCATAACTCTATGAGGAGGCGGAGAACGTTCCGCTTATTTTTGGAGGAAACGCGATGCTTCCGAAGCCTGAACTGGCCTTTTTCGCGATCGCCGATATCTCCGGCTATACAAGCTTCCTCGCAGGGGTCGAGCTCGACCACGCGCAGGACATCATCGCCGATTTCATGAACACAGTGGTCAAGGGTCTCAGGCCGCCTTTCCGACTAGCTAAGTTTGAGGGCGATGCCGTCTTCGTCTACGCGGTGGCCGAGAAGGTCGACGGCTCGTTACTACAGGACGTCATTGAGACGGCCTATTTCAAGTTTCGAAGGCGGCTGCGGGATGTCAAGCAGGCGTCGACTTGCGAGTGCAAGGCCTGTCATGCGATGAGCGATCTTGATTTTAAGTTTGTTGTCCATCACGGCCAGATGGTGAAGCAGAAGATGGGCGGACGCGAAGAGCTAGCCGGACGCGATGTAATTCTGGTCCATAGACTCCTCAAGAACACGGTATCTGAGACGGTTGGCGGCCGGCCTTATGTGCTTTACAGCGAAGCCTGCATCCAGGCCATGGGCATAGATCCGGTGGCGCAGTGCCTCGTCGAGCATCGAGAAGCGATCGACATCATTGGCGACGTTAAGCTCTGGATCCGTGATCTCGATGAGGAGTGGAAGAAGGAGAATGAGCGCACTCACGTCGAGGTAACGCGGGCCGATGCTTACATGAGCTGGGAATTTGATATCGCTGCATCGCGACATATACTGTGGGAATATTTCACAGTGCCTGGGCAGCGGCAGAAATGGTGGCCTGCTGATGCGGTCATCGAGAACTCAAACAACAAACGCAGGGGAGTTGGTACCGAGAATCATTGCATGCACGGGAAGGAAGCCATCATCGAAGAGGTGTTGGATTGGCGTCCCTCCGACTATCTCACCGTCAACACTCTTCTTCCGATTGCCGGCGCGCCAAAGATCACGCTGACTCATGCCTTTCATGAAGGAGCAAATGGC
>CADEDX010000376.1 GCA_902826195.1 uncultured Bradyrhizobium sp.
TCGGCGCCGGCACCAGCGAAATCCGCCGCATGCTGATCGGCCGCGAACTGTTCGAAAAGACAGCCTGAACTTCACATCCGGGCCAGGATGGTACAGGCTGTCGGTCCCTGTACCTCTCCCGACGGCTCTCCAGCACCAAAGAAACGCCGATCATGCCGCTGCATTCCACCATCGATCCCACATCCTCCGAGTTTGCCCGCAACGCCGACGTGATGCGCAGCCTGGTCGCCGAGCTTCGCGACAAGCTCAAGGTGGTGTCCGGCGGGGGCGGCGAAGCCTCGCGCAAGCGGCATACGTCGCGCGGCAAGATGCTGGCGCGCGAACGCGTCGATCTCTTGGTCGATCCTGGCACGGCTTTCCTCGAATTGTCGCCGCTGGCGGCCCACGGGCTATATGGCGGCGACGTTCATTCCGCCAGCGTCATCACGGGGGTCGGACGGATATCGGGGCGTGAATGCGTTATCGTCGCCAACGACGCGACCATCAAGGGCGGCACCTACTATCCCATGACCGTGAAGAAGCATCTGCGCGCGCAGGACATTGCGCGGCAGAACAATCTGCCATGTGTTTACATGGTGGACTCGGGCGGTGCCTTCCTGCCGATGCAGGACGAGATCTTTCCCGACGAGCGGCATTTCGGCCGCATCTTCTACAACCAGGCGCAGATGTCGGCGCAGGGGATTCCGCAGATTGCCATCGTGATGGGCTCCTGTACCGCCGGCGGCGCCTATGTGCCGGCGATGTCGGACGAGAGCATCATCGTCCGCAACCAGGGCACGATCTTTCTCGGCGGCCCGCCGCTGGTGAAGGCCGCGACCGGCGAGGTGGTCAGCGCCGAAGAACTCGGCGGCGCCGACGTGCATTCGCGGCAATCCGGCGTCACCGATCACTACGCGCAGAACGACGCCCACGCGATCGGGATCGCGCGGCGCATCGTTGCCACGCTGAAGCCACCGACCCGCGCGGCCCTCAACATGCGGGAACCTCGCGAGCCGCTGTTTCCAGCGGAAGAAATTTATGGCGTGGTGTCGGCCGATGGCCGAAAACCGTTCGACGTGCATGACATCATCGCCCGCGTGGTCGATGGCTCCGAGTTCGACGAGTTCAAGAAACTCTACGGCACCACGCTGATCTGCGGCTTTGCGCATATTTGGGGCTATCCGGTCGGCATCATCGCCAATAACGGCATCCTGTTCAGCGAAAGTTCGCTGAAGGGCGCGCACTTCATCGAACTATGCTGCCAGCGCAATATCCCGCTGGTATTTTTGCAGAACATCACTGGCTTCATGGTCGGCAAGAAGTACGAGGCCGGCGGCATCGCGCGCGACGGCGCCAAGCTGGTGACGGCGGTGGCGACGGCCGGCGTGCCGAAATTCACCGTCGTGATCGGCGGTTCCTACGGTGCGGGCAATTACGGCATGAGCGGCCGGGCGTACTCGCCGCGCTTCCTGTGGATGTGGCCGAACGCGCGCATCTCCGTGATGGGCGGCGAGCAGGCCGCCATGGTGCTGAGCCAGGTTCGCCGCGACAATATCGAGGCCAAGGGCGAGAGCTGGCCGGCCGAGGAAGAAGACAAGTTCCGCGCGCCGATCCGCGCGCAGTATGAGAGTCAGGGCAGCCCCTATTATGCGACGGCGCGGCTGTGGGACGACGGCGTGATCGATCCCGCCGATACAAGGCTGGTGCTCGGGCTTGGATTGTCGGCGTCGGCGAACGCGCCGATCGAGCCGACGAAATTCGGCCTGTTCCGGATGTGATGGAAACGATGACGGACCGCGCAAAACTCTACCGGCGTTTTCGAACGCTGCTGATCGCCAACCGCGGCGAGATCGCCTGCCGCGTCATCCACTCCGCCCGCGCCATGGGCCTGCGTACCGTGGCCGTCTATTCCGAGGCCGACCGCGATGCGATGCATGTCGCGATGGCGGATGAGGCCGTGTTGCTGGGACCAGCGCGGGCGCGGGACAGCTATCTCAACATCGAACGCGTCATCGATGCCGCTAAAAAGACCGGCGCCGAGGCGATCCACCCCGGCTACGGCTTTCTGTCCGAGAATGCCGAATTCGCCCAGGCCTGCCTGGATGCCGGCCTGGTGTTCGTCGGCCCCACCGCCGCGATGATGACGGCGATGGGGTCGAAGTCAGGTTCGAAGGCGTTGATGGAAAAGGCCGACGTGCCGCTGGTGCCCGGCTATCACGGCGAGGCGCAGGACGAGGCGACGCTTGCCAACGCTGCCGATAAGATCGGCTTTCCGGTATTGGTGAAGGCATCGGCCGGCGGCGGCGGGCGCGGCATGCGCGTGGTCAATTCGGCCGGCGATCTTGCGGCGGCGATCGTCAGCGCCAAGCGCGAGGCCAAGGCCGCGTTCGGCGACGACCGCATGCTGATCGAAAAATTCGTGCAGAACCCGCGCCACATCGAGGTGCAGATCATCGGCGACAGCCATGGCAACCTGCTCTCGCTGTGGGAGCGGGAATGCACGCTGCAGCGGCGGCACCAGAAGGTGATCGAGGAAGCGCCGTCGCCGACGCTGGATGCCACGCAGCGCGAAGCGGTCTGTGCCGCGGCGCGCAAGGCGGCCGCCGCCGTGAACTATGTTGGTGCCGGCACCATCGAGTTCGTCTCCGACGGCAAGGAGGTGTTCTTCATCGAGATGAACACCCGCCTGCAGGTCGAGCATCCCGTCACCGAACTGATTACCGGCGTCGATCTCGTCGAGTGGCAGTTGCGGGTGGCGTTCGGCGAACAGCTGCCGCTCAAGCAGGACGAGATCAGGCTGAACGGCCACGCCATCGAGGCGCGGGTCTATGCCGAAAATCCGCACAAGAATTTCATGCCGTCCGTGGGCCGGATCAAGACCTGGCGCACGCCGGATGCCGTCGACGGTCTGCGGATCGACGCCGGCTATCGCGGCGGCGATGCGGTGTCGCCGTACTACGACGCCATGCTGGCAAAAGTGATCGCTTGGGCACCGACGCGTCAGGCCGCGATCGAGCGGCTCAATCGCGGGCTGGAAGAGACCGACGTCCGCGGCATCGTCACAAACATCCCGTTTTTGTCGGCGCTGATCACGCACCCGAAGGTGCGCGCCAACACCATCGATACCGGCTTCATCGAGCGGGAGTTGAAGACACTGACGGAATTGTCAGGCGTGGCCGGCGATCTCGAGCTCTGCGCAGCGGTGGCCGCCATCGTCAGCGCGGAGCAGAAATCCTCGCGCAGGGATTCGCCGTGGCAGACGTTCGGCTGGATGCCGGTCGGGCGGCGGCAGCGGGCATTTTCGTTCCGACCGGGGCAGGGCGCCGAGCACAGGGTGATGCTGCACTATGGTTCCGCGCCGATGACGCTCTCGATCGGCAAGAGCGAGTTTGTGTTCGCGACCTCGCCCGTTGATGACGGCAGCTTCGACCTGACGATCGAAGGCATGAAATCGCGCGTCGCTGCCGTGATCGAGGGCCATGAGCTCTATCTGCGCACCCGCAACGGCCGCTTCGATCTACACTGGGTCGATCCGTTCGGCGGCGAGACCGAGGAGCAGGTCGGCGAGGACAAGATCGTGGCGCCGCTGCCCGGCACCGTGGTGGCGCTGCTGGCCGAGGAGGGCGCTACCCTGGAAAAGGGTGCTGCGATCCTGACGCTGGAAGTGATGAAGATGGAGCAGACCCTGCGCGCGCCGTTCGCGGGCGTTTTGAAGAAGATCAAGTGCAAGGTCGGCGATATTGTCGGCGAAGGCGTTGAATTGGCCGAAATCGAACCGGCGGCGTCATGAGCGACCGCGTCCACATCGTCGAAGTCGGCCCGCGTGACGGGCTGCAGAACGAGAAGACGGCGGTCAGCGTCGCTGACCGGATCGCGTTCGTCGAAGCGCTGATTGGCGCGGGGCTCACCTCAGTCGAGGTCGGCGCCTTCGTCTCGCCGAAGGCGATCCCGCAGATGGTGGGATCGGCCGAGGTGCTGCGCGGCGTCAGCCATCATACGAATTGCGAACTGCCGGTGCTGGTGCCGAACGAGAGGGGCTACGAGGCCTCGCAGGCCGCCGGTGCCAAGCTGATCGCGGTGTTCGCCGCCGCGTCGGAAAGTTTTTCGCGCGCCAATATCAACTGTTCCATCGCGGAGTCGATCGACCGCTTCAAGCCGGTGCTCGCGCGCGCCAGGGCCGACGGCGTGCGGGTGCGCGGCTATATCTCGACCGTGCTCGGCTGCCCCTATGAGGGCGAAGTCAAACCGCAAGCCGTGGTCGACGTCGCAAAGGTGCTGTGGGATCTCGGCTGCTACGAAATCTCGCTCGGCGACACCATCGGTGTCGGCACGCCGCTGAAGGCGCGGCATTTGCTGCGCGCGGTGGCCGGTCACGTGCCGATGGCCAAGCTCGCAATGCACTTTCACGACACCTACGGCCAGGCGCTCGCCAACCTCTACGCCGGGATGGAGGAAGGCTGCCGCGTGGTCGATTCCGCCGCCGGCGGCCTCGGCGGCTGCCCCTACGCCCCCGGCGCGACGGGTAACGTCGCGACCGAGGACGTGGTCTACATGCTCGAAGGCATGGGCATCGTGACCGGCGTCGACATGGCGAAGCTGGTGGCCGCGACCAACGTCGTGAGCGGGCTGATCGGCCGGCCGCCCGTCAGCCGCGTCGCGGCGGCGTTGAATGCGAAGAGGGCTGCGAAATAAGTCCGATTACGCTGCCTTCAGTCCGACACTCGGCAGCACCGGCCGGCTCTTCAGCGCCTTTGCTATCATGGCCTCGACCTCGGCCTTCTCGTGCGGCAGCAGCGCCAGGCGCGGCGGACGGGTCAGCGCGGTGCCGCGGCCCATGATGTGCTCGCAAAGCTTGATGCACTGGACGAGGTCCGGACGGGCGTCGAGATGCAGCAGCGGCATGAACCATTCGTAGAGCGGCATCGCCTCGGCGTAGCGCCAGGCCTTGGCGAGGCGAAACAGGGTCTCGCCCTCGCGGGGGAAAGCATTTGACATGCCCGAAACCCAGCCGACCGCGCCCATCGCCACGCTTTCGACGATGACGTCGTCGAGCCCGGCGAACAGCACAAAGCGGTCGCCGACCATGTTGCGGGTGTCGATGAAGCGCCGCGTGTCGCCGGAGGAGTCCTTGAAGCACACCACGGTCTCGACGTCGGCGAGGGTCGCCAGAATATCCGGCGTTACATCGTTCTTGTATATCGGCGGGTTGTTGTAGAGCATCACCGGCAGGTCGGTCGCGGTGGCGACCGAGCGGAAATGCGCGGCGGTCTCGTGCGGTTTTGATGAATAGACCAGCGACGGCATCACCATGATGCCGTCAATGCCGACGCGCGCCGCTTCCTTGGCGGTTTCGACGGCAAAAGCGGTGGTGAACTCGGCGATGCCGCACAGCACCGGCACGCGACCGGCGGCGACCGACTTCGCCGTCTCCATGATGGCGACTTTCTCCTTGCGCTCCAGCGAAGTGTTCTCGCCAGCGCGCTGTAGGCGCCGACAACGATCCGTCGGGCGCTGAAGGCCGGCGCGTCCGGAATCGTCTGCTCGATCATTGAAAGACCCCCGCTGCCCCTGAGATTTAGCGTGCGTTCTAGAAATGTATAATTTATACAATCGTGTCAAACGCAAATTCTGGGCAAAATTCGTCCCAGACTGCTTTTGTCAGGGCAGGCGCTGTTTCGACGTGCAAAACTTGCTCTCTTCGTCTGGAGCCGGTGAGATGACGGAAGCTGGAATGAAAGTCCCTCTCAAGCATCGGACCTTATCGGCGGCGATCGTCGATCAACTCAGGCAGGCGATCCTCGACGGGACCTATCCGGCTGGATCCCAGCTACGGCAGGACGCGCTGGGCGAAGCCTATGGCGTCAGCCGCATCCCGGTGCGCGAGGCGCTGTTTCAGCTCGAGGCCGAAGGGCTGGTGCGCATCGTCCCGCAAAAGGGCGCCATCGTCTCGGAATTGTCGCTCGACGAAATCAACGACGTGTTCGATCTGCGCGGGATTCTGGAGCCGCGGCTGTTGGCGCAATCGGCGCCCGCCTTTACGGCAAAAGACCTCGAAGGGCTGGACGATATTCAGAAGCGTTTTGAGAAGGCGATCAAGGCGCGCAATGTCAGCGAATGGGGCCAGCTCAATGCCGATTTTCACATGGCGCTGTACGCGCACGCCCGCCAGCCGCGCACAAGGGCGATCGTCGTGGCGCTGCTGCAAACCAGCGACCGCTACACCCGCTTGCAGCTGTCCAACACTAAGGCGATGGGTATCGCAGAAAAGGAACACGCGCACCTGATCGCCTTGTGCCGGGCGCAGAAGGTCGACGAAGCCTGCCGGTATCTGGAACGGCACATCGAGGCAGTGAGGGCGGATCTGCTGAAGGTGGTGGGTGGCGGAGCGATGGCGCCGCGTACAGGGCGTTGAATCTCAGGGTGTGGGTGGAGCGAACGTCCTACCCCTCCTAACGGAGCATCATCGTCCCCGTCCGGTCCTATCACCAGGACGGCAAGTTCAGATTGCGCTCTGTCAGCAAAACCCTGCGGGTACGCGCCATAGCCGTTCGCAAACTCCGAGGTCATGCGTCGAACGAACGGGGGCAGACGCGGAGCGTTAACCTGATCGCTCTACCCGTTTCAACTATCCGTGAGCGGCGAAGATCTTTCGAGTGAGGCCGGTAACAAGGCGGCTTGGCGTTTCGTCGTTGGAGTAGCGGCAGATGTCGCTTTCGAGAAACCAGCCAAAGGACCATCCCATGACCATCACGACCCGTATCGGCCTCTGTCTCTCCGCCGCGCTCGTTTCGCTTGGCCTCGCGTTCGCGCCGGCCGTC
>CADEDX010000377.1 GCA_902826195.1 uncultured Bradyrhizobium sp.
GGTCGGCTCGTCGATGGTCGTGTAATGCAGCCGCAATTCGGACAGCGTCTCGCCGGTGTGGAATTTGAAATCCCGGGCGATCCATTCGCCCTGCTTGGGCGCGGGCGTGTCGGCTGCGAAAGCGGCCACGGAGGTCAAGGCCAGGGCGGCCGACAGCGCGGCATACGGAAAATTCATGATGGTCTCCCCAGGTGCGCGGCTGTCTTTGTTGCACCGCTTGCGGGGAACCTTATCACACCGGCTGTTTCACCGTCACGCACATCGCGTTTTCAAGCGAGGTGGCCCGGTTCGAGCCAAGAAACCGCGTCAAAAACAAATGCTCTAGCCCTCGACATCGGTATCCGGCCGGTCATTGCCGGCGGCGGTCTCGGAGTGCCACCGGCCGTCGGCGGTTTCGTATTCGATCATCTCGGTGCGGCCCGGCACCCGCTGCTCGGCCGCCACGCGCCTTGCGGCGGCCAGCGCCGCGCCGCGGTTCGGAAACGGTTCTGAAAATACGCCGTCGACGGTGTAGGCCCAGCCGCCGTCATGCTCGACGATCTTGTAGGTCACATGGGTCATCGGGAACTCGCTGCTTGCAGATGCCGGCAGGGTGAACGCGCCGCGCGATCCATGACAGAATAGGCCATGACGTCGGATTTTGCACGGCCCGTTCGTCCTTGATCGACGACAGGTGAGGAGGAGAGATATATGTGCCGCAACATTAAGACCCTGTTCAATTTCGAGCCGCCGGCAACGCACGCGGAGATCCACGCGTCCGCGCTGCAATTCGTGCGAAAACTTTCCGGCTTTAATTCGCCGTCGCAGGCAAATGCCGAGGCGTTCAACCGGGCAGTGTCCGAAGTGTCCGACAGCGCGCGGCGCCTGCTGGCCGCGCTTCAGACCAACGCCCCGCCGCGCGACCGCGAGGTCGAGGCCGAGAAGGCGCGCGAGCGGTCGCGGGCGCGGTTCGGCTAGCGGCTGATCCAGCGGCCGCCTGCTATCGCGCGACAACCTCACAAACGCCCCAGGGCTGCTGCGCCCCTGCCTACCTTCCGTCAAACCAGGATTGCCTCTTTCGTTCAAGGATTTGGCAGACCCGCCAGTGGAGGTACCCATGTTATATTCGCAAAGTCCGCCGCTGACGGCCGATGAGATGGCGTTCGACGGGCTTGCGCGCGATCTCGGTGTCCAATCCGAGCAGCGCGTGGCAAGACGGCGCCCAAAGCCGGTTGCCGATTCCTCCTATTCCTACCGCTTCGGCGAAGGGCAGCCGGTACCGCAAAGCAGACCATCGATTGGCAGGCGCATGTTTCGTACCCTCGTTCGCTTCTCCATTGCGGTTCTCATCGGTGTCGGCGCCACGCTCGGCTGGCAGTCCTACGGCGATGAGATAAGGGAGATATTGATCGCCCAGGCTCCGGCGGTGGGTTTGCTGTTGCCGGTTCCATCGACGAGGCCGCCGGTCTCCGCGGCGGCTTACGGCGATCCGACGCGGCAGCTTGCGCCGATGGCATCCACGCTCGACGCGGTGCGGCGCAGCGTCGAACAGCTCGCGGCCAAACAGGAACAGATGTCGCAGAACATTGCGGCGCTGAGGGCTGTCGAGGACGAGGTCAGGCAGAAGCTGTTGCCGGCGTCTTCGGCCACCCCGCCAGCCCCGGCATCAGCACCGCCCCAGCAGGCTTCGGCACCGCAGCCGAAACCGCCGCAAGCCAAGATCGACTCCCGCTTGTCGCCTCCGCCCGGATCGCAGTTCTCGCGCTGAGGGCTTGTTGCGTCCGCGGTCGATCCTCACCCAACTCGTTCGGTAGCGAGTGGGGCGGGCAGGCGGCCCGCCGTCACTTCGCGTATTTGCCCGAAATCTGCGGCGTGATTTCCGGGTAAAGGCCCGCCGTCTTCTCTGTGGCCTCTTCGTGCATCTGCTGCCGGGTTTTGCGCGCCCACCCGCGCTTGAGATCGTCCCGGATGCCGAACTTCAGGCGGCCGAGCCCTTTGGTTTCCAGCTCGATCGTATCGCCGTCCATGAACGGATTGAGACCTCGGTGGTTGGTGCCGGTGGCGACGATGTCGCCGGGCTGCAGTGTATGAATGCTCGACAGCCAGGCGATGCACTTGGCGATCTTGTGGCCCATGTCGTCGGTGTTGAAGTCCTGCATCAGCACGCCGTTGTTCCACAGCCTGATCTGCAGCTTCTGCGGATCCTTGATCTCGTCGGCGGTAACGAGCCAGGGGCCGATCGGCGCAAATGTGTCGCGGCTCTTCATCTGGAAGAACACGTTGCCGGACGGCGGCAGGCCGCGTGCCGAACCATCGATGAAGTTGATGTAGCCGAACACGTAGCTCATGGCTTCGGCTTCGCTGACATGGCTGCACTTCCTGCCGATGACGACCGCGATCTCGGCTTCGCCTTCGAAGATCGTGGCTGGCACGTCCGGCAGGACCATGGTGTCGCCATGCCCGATGATCGCACTCGGCGATTTGTGGAACGCGTTGATCGGCGCCGGCGCGCTGCGCGTGCCGTCTTCCATGTAATTGACCGCCATGCAGTCGATGGTGCGCGGCGCAGGCACCGGTGGGCGGAGGCGCACGCCCGACAGCGGCACGCCGGCGCCGCCCGCCGCCGCCGCTTCGAGTTTTGGCTTGTAGCTGTCCCAACGCTCGATCAGCCCGTTCATCAGGTCGCCCGGGCCGGTATGTGGGATCTCACTCACGGCGGCGCTGACGTCGATCACGGCGTCGCCCTTCAGCACGCCGAGCTTGAAATCATCGAAATAGACCAATTTCATCGTTGCACCTGTTGTGTCGACCTAGATGGAAGCCGGTCGATCGCCGCGGTCGATCGTTGCGCCAACCTTGTACGGCCATTGGCTTATACCGCGTCCGCGCGGACAGGGAACGGCTCGATCTACCGTGGCGCGATGCTCTCGCCGCCCGGTGGCACCCGCTTTCTCCAGATCGACAGGCCGGCCATCACCTTGATGGTCGCCGCGAGCACCAGCGCGCAAAGCACAGCCTTCGAGACGAACTCCATCGTCCCCTCGATCAGGAGGCCGTGGACCACGGTTCCGCCGACGATGACGATCGCAAGCAGCATGTGCGCGAGACGCCACGTTCGCGGTCGCAGTCGCCGGCGAAATGCCGCCAGCAGCGCAACGGCGAAGATCGCCCACATGGCGACCACGCCAAACGGGGAGAACGGCGTCGGCGATGTGAACAGAAGCGCGTCGGCCATGTCAGGCGGGCTGGTGATCCACAGGCCGCCGACATGGACCACGACGGCTACGACCAGCGTGCCGCCGACCCACAGGTGGACGCGTCGTCCGACGCGCCCCGCCAGTCCCGGCAGATATCCGCCGATCAGAAGCGGCTGAACGAGCATGACCCCGAGGCCGAGGATCCCGGCAAATCCAGCCGCGATATAGACGGTGCCGCGCCATTCGAGCAGCGGGCTCATCGCGGCCGCGGCGAGGGGCACGCCGATGGCTGCCACAAGAGCAACCCATATCAGGATCGCCCGCGCCATTCCCCATTCCTTCATTCGCAACCCGATCAGGCCGGCTGAAGGACGAAATGCGCCTCCAGGCTGGTTTCCTTCGGACTGCGCATCACGGGGCGCAGGAAGACGGTTTTGAACTCGCCGCTGTCATAGGCGAGATGGCCATGCGGCTGGCCGAACACCGGAATGATCTGCGGCATCTCCAGGCGGAATTTACCGTCCTTGTCGGTGAGCGTGGCGCCGTGGCTTTGCGGCTCATGCTCCTGACCTTCAACGGTGTGCGCCCAGATCTGGATGCGCTGCCCGGCCATCGGCGCGCCGTCGCCGGCGCGGCGCACGGTGCCGCTCATCCAGAAGCCGCCTTGGCCGATCCGCTCCAAGACCGCCGCGCCCTTGCGGTAGTTGTTGGCGCCGCCCGACATCGATTCGGTCGGTGCGAGACCTTGCGCGCGGGCGGGCACCATCAGCCCGGAAACCCCGGTCGCCAGCACGGCGCCGCCGGCGGCGAGGAGATGGCGGCGGTTGAGTAGGATGGATGTCATTTAAATTTCTCCCGGCGACCAGGCAGTTGAAGCAGAGGCTACTACAACGCGTGCAAGACGCCCAGTTGACCGAAGCGGGGCGCGCCGCAGGTCGTAATAACAGTGTTGTGAACGGCTTGCCGGTCTCGCGGTTCCGAGCCGCCGTGACCCATCTCACGGTGAGGTGCTGCCCTGGCGTCCATTGGTGGTGCCGGATGTCAGCCATCGGAGAACGGCCATGGATCAAGCCAAGCGATTGAAACTCGCCGCCGTCGCATTTTCGATTTTCTGGATCGGCGGAATGCAGTGTTGGAGCGGCGAACTCCGTCCCATCAATATTATCATTCTCGCGGTGTGCGGCGCCGTTGGCGGCTATCTGTGGTACCTCGCCATGCAATGGATGTTTCAGGCCATGCGAGCGTACCCGCCGAACAACGACCGCGGTGCCGGAGGCGAGACGCCGTGACGCCTTGACCGATTGCTGCTAATTCCTCTCCTACGCGATCAATAGGGTTGACCGTTCATGCGTGCGTTCGTGGTTCTCGTATTCGTTCTCATCTCGTCCTCGTCACTCGCCGAAACGTCGGATCGATTCGCCAAGGGCGGCTGGTACAAGGATTTCGAGCCGGAGCTCGCACGCGTCAACGCCAGTGGCGAACTCACTGCCAGTCGCTCTGCACCCTGTTCCTGGGCGTACGCAACGTGTGCGTCGAGCGCGGCGCCTCGCTGCTGTTTCACGCCGGCCATGACCGCCAGCGTAACATCCATGCCGGCTCCACCCAGCGCATGCTGAACGCCTACAATCCAAAACTGCGCCAGTATGTTCTCGACAACCATTACATGGACACGCTGGCGTTCCATGCCATTCCGGGTAGCCAGATCATCGACAAGTTCGGTTACAGAGAATGTCCTCGGAACTGAGCGGTCGAGGGGCTGTCCCTGTACTCGCATCCCGTTTTTCTTTTGACCTCATCATGCGAACAGAGGATGGCGCCGGTTCCAATCGCCGCTAGCGTCGCCGCACCGTGTGTCCAGGATACTCCCGGGCCAATTCGGGCTGAGCGGAGCGAGCAGCGTCATGAAATGTCTTCTTGGTCTTTCAGTTTTTTCTTTGCGATGATTTCCTCCGTTGCCTTTGCTGCGACGTCGGAGGGCTATGGCATGGGAGGAGGGATATACAAGTTCCAGCCCGTGATCGACGAAGCCAACAGAACCGGCGAGCTGTTCCGTATCAAGGGGCATTGCCAGTCCGCCTGCACGACCTTCCTCGGGATACGTAACGTCCGCGTCGAGCGCGGCGCGAGACTGCTGGTTCATGCCGGCCACGACAACAAGCGCAACATCTCCGCCTACTGGACCGACCGCATCATGAGCGCCTACAACGCACCCTTGCGGCAATACCCCGTCGCAGGGCACTACATGGAGACGCTGGCATTTCACACCAATCGGGCGCAGCGATGATCGACCGGTTCGGCTACCGGGAATGTCCGCGCCAGTAGGCCGCAGTTCCGCGTGTTCAGCGGCCGTCCCACTTCACCGGCAGATTGAGCAGCCCGCGAAACGCCCAGCCGCCGATCCTGACGGGTTCACGCTCATCCAGCCGCAAGCCCTTCAGCCGCGCAAACGCGCCCGGAAGCGCGACGTCGGCCACCATGGCGCGGGAGGCGAACGCGCCGGCGCAATAATGCGGTCCGGCGCCGAACGCGATGCTCTTTTGCGTATCGCGGGTGATGTCAAACCGGTCGGGCGCGTCGAAGCAGGCCTCGTCACGGTTGGCCGAGCCGAACATGAAGAACACGCGGTCCTCAGGCTCGAAGTCGACGCCGCCATAGCGCCACGGCTTGGCGACGCGGCGCGGCGACATCCCGATCGGCGCGATCCAGCGCGCATATTCCTCAAACACGTCGATCCATTTCGCCTTGCCTTCCAACGCCAGCGCGAGCTGTTCTGGATGCGTCAGCAGCGCCCAGATCGCCCCTGATATCGCGTCGCGCGGTTCGTTCTGCCCGCCGGAAATCGCGAGCTTGATGTTGGCGCGGATGCTCTCGATGTTCTGGCCCCCAGCCAGCAGCACGCTGAGGATCGAGGCATTCGGATGCTTCTTCACCACCGGAAGCATGTCGTCGATCGCGGCGTCGATGCCTGCGGTGGCCGCATGGCAGCGCGCCTCGACGTCCTTGTTGCCGGTGTAGTTGGCGATGCCGTCGATCATCGCCTGCGACCACGCGTCCATGTCCTGGAAGCGCATGTTGGTCAGCCCGGTGACGTCCTTCAGGCATTCGGCCGACAGCGGCAGCGCCAGCGCCTTGCACAGATCGGCAGCGCCCTTCGGCGCGAGTTCATCGAGAATGCGGTCAGCATGGGCCTGGAACTGTTTGACCCAAATGTCGCGCACCGTGCGCGGCGACACCGCCGGAAACATCGCCTGCCGCTCGGCCATGTGCGCATCGCCATCCTTGCGCATCATGTTGTGCCCCATCAGTACATTCATCAGCCCGTTCGGCTGGTGCGACGAGAACACGTCGATGCGCTTCTCTTGCGTGAAGATGTCGTCGCGCCGGGTGAACACCGTGGAGCCGAGCTGCGGAACGAACGCGATCGGCGCCTCCTTGCGCATCCGCGCCAGAGCCGGGTAGGGGTCGGCCCAGAACGAGGCGACGTCGATGTCGAAATGCGGCGCGTTGGACATGGATGGGTTCACACCGCCCGGTAGCCGCCGTCGACCATCACAATCTCGCCGGAGACGTAGGCGGAGAGATCCGACGCGAGGAAGATCGCGGGGCCGACGATGTCT
>CADEDX010000378.1 GCA_902826195.1 uncultured Bradyrhizobium sp.
CAGGTTGCCAAGGCCGTCGATCTCCTGTGGTCGGCCCGCCGCGTGCTGGTGATTTCCGGCCGCGGCGCCCGTGGCGCCGCTCCCGAACTGATCTCCCTGCTCGATCATCTCGGCGCCGTCTATCTCGACACCGGCGAAAGCCGCGGTCTGGTGCCGGACGGCCATCCCTCGGTCGTGGGGGCCATGCGCGGCGCCGTGATGGGCGATGCCGATGTGGTTCTCACGGTTGGCCGGCGCCTCGACTTTCAGCTCGCCTACGGATCGCCCGCAGTGTTTCATGGCGCGAAGTTCGTGCGCATCGGCGACGCGCCTTCGGAAATGCGCGACAACCGGCGCGGCGCCGTCGAAATCTTTGCCTCCCCCGCCGAGACCTTGCGCGCCATGGTCGAACAGGCCGGGAACCGGGAATCGAAAGTTGACCGGCAATGGGCCGCGAAGCTGCGCGGCGGGCACGAAGAGCGCGCCAAAAAATTGAAGCACGGCATGGCGAATGCGCCAAATGGTTCCGACGGAAAGCTGCATCCAAACAAGGTGCTTTCGGCCCTGCAGCAGGCGATCTGCAACGACTCCGTTGTCATCACCGATGGCGGCGACTTTCTGGCCTTTGCCCGTGTCGGATTGAGCGCGCCGCTGATGCTCGATCCAGGTCCCTTCGGTTGCATCGGCATCGGCGTACCTTACGGCATCGCAGCAAGCCTGGCCTTTCCGGACAAGCCGGTCGTGGTCGCGACCGGCGACGGCGCATTCGGTTTCAATGCAATCGAGATCGACACCGCCGTGCGCCACAAGGCGCCCGTCCTTATTGTCGTCGCCAACAACGGCGCCTGGCAGATCGAGGTGCATGACCAGACGGTTACCCACGGTAAGGTCGTGGGCACCAGGCTGCAGGATGCGGACCATGCAGGAATGGCGCGCTCGTTCGGCATGCATGCCGAACGGGTCGAAACCGAAGAGCAGCTTGGGCCTGCCATCGAACGGGCGCTCGCTAACCGGCCGGCCTTGCTCGACGTGGTGGTTACGCCGGAGGCGATTTCCTCGGATGGGAAAACCGGCCTTGCCTGGGTGCCGGACCTTCAGCCGCTGGCCGCATGGGATGAAGCGGAACGCGCGTGGAGATCGTCATGATCGAACATCGACTGAACGCGCGTCGCGTATTCGATCATCAGCCCTCTAGCTGCCGCAATTTGAAATGACTTTGAAGATGCGTAACGTCGACCGCCAAGAAGCAAAAATAAATGGGAGGAGAATCCAACCCAATGTGTCAGACCCAGCTCTTGATTTGGGACTTCCCCGCCTGGGACGGGACGTTCCGATGACCGACGCGACGACATCGAGCGTCGAAGGCGCGAGCCACACATACCGCAGTGCGATCAAGCTGTCCCGCCGATCGAAGCTGCTTGCAATCGGATTGCTTGTCACGCACCTTTCGTCGATCGTGGGCTTTGCTGCGGCGGGAGATACGCTGCAGGTGACGAATGCTCACGTCTACGCGTCAGATGAAACCGGAATCGATGTTCCCCTTCTAATGACGGTCAGGAACGATGCGAGCGAAGCCGACGCGCTGTTGCGCGTGCGTTGCCCGTTTGCAAATTTCTCCGAGAGACATACCGTTGACCGAGGCGAAGGCGCGCCCGCTATGCGCGCAGTCAAGTCGATTCCTGTCCCCGAGAACAGGACAACTGAACTCAAGCCGGATGGATTTCACGTGATGCTGCTGCAAACGCGGCAGAAACTCACCGTCGGCGAAACATTCACGTGCGCCATCACTTTCCAGAAGGCCGGAACCAAGGAAACGGAGGTGCAGATTTCAAAAAAGCCCTGATCGCGACGGTGGGCTCGTGAGCCCGCTGAATAAGGCTTCTCGACTGAATGCCCGGACATGCCGGACGCTCCGCTCAGTATGATTTTGCCAACAATGGGAGGTTACGACTCATGAAGCGATTCTCAGGCCAGACAATCAGATCCAGCCGGGCGCATCTGCTCGCCACGGCTTTCGCCGCCGGAAGTCTCTTGGCGGCGGTACCGGTCTCCGCCGCGGACGAAGTCAGTCAAGAACGGCTGCTCAATGTGCAGAACGAGCCGGGAAACTGGCTGCACCATCATCAGAACTACTCCGCGCACCGGTTCTCGCCCCTGAAGGAAATCAACCGCGACAACGTGAAGAACCTGAAAGTCGCCTGGACCATGCATCTCGGCGGCGTTGAGGGTGGCGGCATCTGGAGCCATGGCGGCCTGGAAGGCACCCCGATTGCCGAAAACGGCTTTCTCTACGTCACGGACGGCTGGGGTTCGGTCTACAAGATCGACGCCCATGGCGGTCGTGGCGTGCTGGTCTGGAAAATGGACCCCAAGACCGATCACGACTGGGCAGGCGCCGTCGCGTGCTGCGGCGTCGACAATCGCGGCGTTGCGCTCTGGGGCAACCTCGTCATCTCGCACACGCTCGATGGCCGGTTGATCGCGACCGACAAGGAAACCGGTCAGGTCAAGTGGCAGCGCAATGTGGCCGATCCGGACAAGGGCGAAGTCATCACCGGCGCTCCGTTGATCGTCAAGAACATGGCGATCACAGGCGTGGCCGGCGCCGAGTACGGCATCCGCGGCTGGATCGCCGCCACTGATCTTTCGACGCAAAAGGAAGTCTGGCGCACGTATACTATTCCGGGAAAAGGGGAGCCCGGCAGTGAGACCTGGAAGGACAACAACAACGCAGCCGCTGCGGGCGGCGGCTCGACCTGGGTAACCGGCACCTACGACCCCGCGACCGACACCATCATTTGGGGCGTCGGCAACCCTGGACCGGATTGGGACAACGCCTACCGGCCCGGCGACAACCTCTACACCGACAGTTCGCTGGCGCTCGACGCCACGACCGGCAAGATCAAGTGGCACTATCAGCACACGCCGAACGATCCTTACGACTATGACAGCGTGGCGGAGAACGTGCTGGTCGATCTACCCGGACCGAACGGACCCAGGAAGCTTGCGCTGGAAGCCGATCGCAACGGCTTCGCCTACGCGATCGACCGCACCAATGGCAAGTTCGTCTGGGGTCTGCCTTTCGTCAAGAAAGTCACCTGGACGAAGGGGTTGGACGCCGAAACCGGCAAGCCGGTGGAGTACGATCCAAACAAGGCCGTGCAGACCTATGTGGCATCGGTCACGCCAAGCCGCACCAACATGGAAACCGACATCTGCCCCGGCAACATGGGCGGCAAGAACTGGCCGCCGACGGCCTACAACCCGGAACTGAAGCTCTGGTACATCCCCGTCATTGAGAGCTGCAATCGCATCAAGGTCGAGGTAGCGACGCCGGATAAGCTGAAGCCACGGGAGTTCTGGACCGGTGGCGGCCCGAGCCAGCCGTTCAAGATCACCGGCAGCGTGACGGCGATCGACGTAACCACCGGCAAGATCGCCAGCAAGCTGGAGACGCCATTCCCCAATCTGGGCGGCATGCTTGCGACGTCGGACCTCGTCTTCACCGGACAGCCATCCGGCGAAGTCACGGCGCATGATGCCAAATCGTTGCAAAAGCTCTGGGAGTTCAATACGGGCGGCGGGGTCAACGCACCGCCAATGACCTTTACGGTCGATGGCAAGCAGTACGTCGCCATCCTGGTTGGACTCGGCGGCGCCTGGGACAAGTGGTTCATCGATTCAACGCCGGAACTGAAAAAGATTCAGCCCGGATCGATGCTCTATGTGTTCGCCCTCTGACTTGCTCGAAAAACCGGGGGCCCGACCATCGGTCGGGTCTTCCCTTCTTCGACAAGGGAGGAATCATGAAATTGAACCTGCTTGCGGCATCGACACCCATGTTGCGGGTGAGCGTCGCCGCCCTCGCCTTTGCGATGCCGGCTGTTGCCTATGGTCAAGCGGCTCAACCGGCGAGTTCGGATCCGACTGCTGCCGGCAAGGCGGTGTTCGCCAAGGCCAATTGCGTCGGCTGCCACAAATGGCACGGCAATGGCGGCGGCGGCTATGGAGGTGACGCCCTCTCGCTGCGCAAGACCGCACTGACGCGAGAACAGATTATTGAAACCGTCGGCTGCGGGCGGCCGGGCACCGGCATGCCGTTTTTCACGCGCGGCGCCTACGATGAGATCAAATGCTATGGCATGAACCGTCAGGATGCGGGGGCGCAGATGCCGCCCGAGGGCGGAACATTTCTGCGGCAGAAAGACATCGAGGCCGTCGCCGACTACGTCTTGGCGCACATCAAGGGCGCCGGCGAACCAACTTACGCCCAGTGCGTCGACTTCTTCTCGAGCGGGTCGCGGGTTTGCGACATCTACAAGCCGAAAGAGGAGAAGCCGGATACGACTGCCAGCATGGGAAAAAGCCAGTGATCGATAGGCTCAAAAAATCCGCTACGATCGCCATCTGTCTGCTCGCATTTCAGATGGCGACCCTCGCCTACTCCCCGATGCGGGCGCAAGAACTCGAGGGGAACGATCTGCGTGACATCCGCGTCGGGATGGCTGCGGCCGACCTCAGCCCATCCGGCTATGTCGACTTCGCCTGCGCCGCAGATCTGAAGCACAGCCTGGACGGCTGGACGAACTGGCGTGACTGCCCCTCCGACTCCAGCGGAACGCGGGCGATCCGGTTTGGCTACGATCCCTTGGTCAGCCGGGACGGAACCCTGGTAGCCGGTCATCCGGCCGTCCTGACCTTGCTGATCGACGATAGCGGCCGTGTGGCTGGCCTGCAGATCGACACCGATCCCAAGGCGCGGCTCTTCCTTCGGAAGAAAGCATTCCTGTTGGGGCAGCAGGCGAAGTCGCGCTACGGCGTGGAAGGCTGGGCGTGCACCGAAGGACAGCCCGGCGCCGAGGGCGAGCCGGTGGGCGGCGTCTACCTCAGGGAACGCTGCACCAAGATGACGGGCGGACGCTCGCTCACGGTCGAACGCAACCTGTTCCGGCCGCCTGGTCAGGACATCAAGAACTTTGTCGACGAAACGCGGATCAGCATCAAGGCGGCCGGCAAATGAGGTCGGAAACGCGGCGCGCGTCGGCCGCGTTTCGATAGCGTCAGCCTCAGAACGGGATATCGTCGTCCATGTCGCTGTTGCGGCCGCCGCCGGCAGCCACTGCCCGCCGCGGCGCGGAGCTGGCCGGGCTGCTGGAGCCGAAATCGCCGCCGTCGTCTGAGCCGAAGCTGCCACCGCCGCCACCGCTGCTGCCGCCGCTGCGGCCATCGAGCATGGTCAGCGTCGAGTTGAAGCCCTGCAGCACGACTTCCGTCGAGTATTTCTCGACGCCACTCTGGTCGGTCCATTTGCGGGTCTGCAGCGCACCTTCGATGTAAACCTTGGCGCCCTTCTTCAGGTACTGCTCGACGATCTTGCAGAGCGGTTCGGAGAAGATCACGACGCGATGCCACTCGGTCTTTTCCTTGCGCTCGCCGGTGTTCTTGTCGCGCCAGGTTTCCGAGGTCGCGACGGTCAGATTGGCGATCGGCCGCCCGTCCTGTGTCCGCCGGATTTCCGGATCCTTGCCGAGGTTGCCGACCAGAATCACCTTGTTCACGCTTCCCGCCATCGCCGCTCTCCACTCGATATTGCCGGCAAACCCCAAAAATCTTAGATTCAGCCGCCGTTGGCCGCCGCCTTCAATTCTTGATCTATCGCCGAATATTGACCTGTCTGGTCCGCTCGTTCGCGTCCGCTTCCGGACATTCGGAGCGACCCTATACGCTGGCGGCGCCTGGAGACTTAGCGATCCCTCGGCAAGTCAGCGGTTATCCACATATAGCATCGGCTCAACTCATGTTCCAGCTTTGTTCCGCACATACCGTGTCGTGGCAAGCATAATGTGCGCCTCAACCTGAGGGCGACTTTGGTTCGCCGCAATAGCGCCGTCAATGCGCCAAAATGGAACAGAAGTTTCGCCAAAACTAGATAATAATACAACTTTATCATGCACTTAATTCGTGATTTTCGCTCGCGGGGATTGCTTTTTGGGAACGCCATTTCCACGCGAGCCGCGCGATTAAACCAAGCCAGCGGCGCGGACTCGCGTCATTTCAAGAGCGCTTCGGGACCAACGGGAACGGGCAAGACAGTCGGGGGATAGACCCATGAAGAAGGTTCTGTGGAGTACGGTTGCTTTCATTGCGTTCGCCGCGCCCGTGGCGGCCGCCGACCCCCCAGCGCGGCCTTACACCAAGGCTCCGCCACCAGCGATCGCGGCCGTGTACGACTGGAGCGGCTTCTACATCGGCGCCAATGGCGGCTGGGGCTCGAGCCGCAAATGCTGGGACTTCACCACGCCGGCCGGCGCTTTAGTTGCGGCCGAAGGCTGCCACGATGCCACCGGCGGCACCGCCGGCGGCCAGATCGGCTATCGCTGGCAGACCGGCACCTGGGTGTTCGGTGTCGAAGGCCAGGGCAACTGGGCCGATTTCAAGGGCAGCAATGTCAGCCTGATCGATCCGACGCTGCGCAACCAGTCGCGCATCGATGCCTTCGGCCTGTTCACCGGCCAGACCGGCTGGGCCGCCAACAACATGCTGTTCTACGTCAAGGGCGGCGCGGCCGTGACCGCGGATCGCTTTCGCCAGTTCGACGTTCCCAGCGGCGTTGTGGTTGCATCGACCGGCAACGACACCCGTTGGGGCGGCGTGGTCGGTGCGGGCCTCGAATTTGGCCTCGCCCCGAGCTGGTCGGCCGGCCTCGAATACAACCACCTGTTCATGCAGGGTCGCACCCAAACCTTTGTCGACCCGACTGGCGCGTTCTTCGGGACCGATCGCATCCGCCAGGACGTCGACCTCCTCC
>CADEDX010000379.1 GCA_902826195.1 uncultured Bradyrhizobium sp.
GGGCAGGAAGAAATGCGGCACGGACGGGACGAGGCAGGAACGGACACGCAGTCTCGTCCGCTTCCGGTAGCGACCCGAGATGATGGCTAGGCTGGTTTTCGCACGCGGAGGAACGAACGATGGCAATGCTCAGCTTTGAAAGAAAATATCGCGTTCGCGGCGGAACGCTAATCGGCGGCGACCTGTTCGACTTCTGGGTCGGACCGTTCTACGTCGGGTTCTTCGGGGTGACGACCATATTCTTCTCATTCGTCGGCATCGCGATGATCCTCTGGAACACCGCGCTCGGCCCGACCTGGAACCTCTGGCAGATCAGCGTCAATCCGCCGGATGCAAAATACGGGTTATCATTCGCTCCGCTGCAGGAAGGCGGAATCTGGCAGATCGTCACAATCTGCGCGATCGTTGCCTTCGGCTCGTGGGCGCTTCGCGATGTCGAGCTCTGCCGGAAACTCGGGATCGGCTATCACGTGCCGTTCGCTTTCGGCTTTGCCATCTTCGCCTATGTCACGTTGGTCGTGATCCGGCCGGTGCTGATGGGATCGTGGAGCTACGGTTTTCCTTACGGCATCATCACTCATCTCGATTGGGTGTCGAACACCGGCTACCAGTACGGCAACTTCCATTACAATCCCGCGCACATGATCGCCATCACGTTCTTCTTCACGACGTGCCTGGCGCTGGCATTGCACGGTGGCCTGATCCTGTCATCGACCAACCCGGACAAAGGCGAGCCGGTAAAAACGCCCGAGCATGAGAATACCATATTCCGCGACCTGATCGGCTACTCCGTCGGCACGCTCGGAATTCACCGCGTCGGTCTGTTCATCGCGCTATCCGCTGTGTTCTTCAGCGCGGTCTGCATCGTGATCAGCGGGCCGCTATGGGCGGAAGGCGAGGCCTGGTCGGAGTGGTGGAACTGGTGGCGCAATCTTCCGATCTGGTCCTCCAACTAATTCCGGTTATCAGAAAGAGTCGTGAGCCATGGCCCAATATCAAAACTTTTTCACGCAGGTGCAGGTGCGCAGCGCCGTCTATCCCGGAATTCCGATTCAGCCGGGAATATGGGTTCGAACCAGTGAGGGCCAGTTCAACTACTGGCTCGGAAAGATCGGCGATGCCCAGGTCGGCCCGTTCTATCTCGGCTTCCTCGGGCTGGCGTCGATCGCATGCGGTATCGTCGCGATCGAGATCATCGGTCTCAACATGCTGGCGTCGGTGAACTGGAGTCCGATCGAGTTCGTCCGGCAATTGCCCTGGCTGTCACTCGATCCGCCAAAGCCTGAATATGGCATCAGCTTTCCGCCGCTGCAGGAAGGCGGCTGGTGGCTGATGGCCGGGTTCTTCCTGACCACCTCGATCCTGCTATGGTGGGGGCGGACATACCGCAGGGCCCGGGCGCTTGGCATGGGGACGCATGTGTCGTGGGCGTTCGCCTCGGCGATCTGGCTCTATCTCGTCCTGGGCTTCATTCGCCCGCTGTTGATGGGGCAATTCAGCGAAGCCGTTCCGTTCGGGATCTTCCCGCACCTCGACTGGACCAACAACTTCTCCATCACCCATGGCAATCTGTTCTACAACCCGTTCCACATGCTCTCGATTGCATTCCTCTACGGCTCGGCGCTGCTGTTCGCGATGCACGGCGCCACGATCCTGGCCGTCAGCCGCTATGGCGGCGAGCGTGAGATCGAGCAGATCGTCGATCGCGGCACGGCGCTCGAGCGGGCCGCCTTGTTCTGGCGCTGGACCATGGGCTTCAATGCAACGGCGGAATCGATCCATCGTTGGGCCTGGTGGTTCGCCGTCCTATGCCCGCTGACCGGCGGCATCGGGATCCTTCTGTCCGGTACCGTCGTCGACAACTGGTTCGACTGGGGCGTCAAGCACGGCCTTGCGATGCCGCGGTGACGCAACAGGTGATTTGTTAACGTGCGCCGAGAATAGCCAAAAAATGGCAGCTCGACGCACGCAGGTTTTCATCGTCTCACCGGCTCAGCAAAATCTGGTTCTGTCCGCAATCAAGCGGCGGGGGGCGGGCACGTCGAAATGTCGCCTGCCAGTCATCCGCTAACAAGAAAAGCCGGGTTGGAGGATCGCTGGGGTGAAGGATCACTGGTTGGTGGAGGATATTTGCCCTGGTGCAGATGTTCAAATCTCCGAAGGAGTCGCTGGGCGATCTCGGCGCACTGCCGGCCGCGAATTTGATCGCGGCTGCGACCGACGTCGCCGTGATCGTCGACGTCCAGGGGGTCATTCGCGATGTTGCGTTCAACAAGGAAGAGCTTTCGCTCGAACTGGACGCGCAGGGCAGGTGGATGGGCTCCAAGCTCTCGGAGACCGTGACTTCAGAGACGCGCGCCAAGATCGGGGAGTTGTTGCAGGATGCAGCGATAAGGAAAACGTCGAACTGGCGCCAGGTCAATCATCCGTCGGCCGGCGGCGAGGATATCCCGGTGCTTTATTCGGCCATCAATATCGGCCGGGAGGATCGCTTCGTGGTGGTTGGCCGGGATTTGCGCCCGATGGCCGCGATGCAGCAGCGATTGATCAACGCCCAGCAGTCGATGGAGCGCGACTATGCCAAGCTGCGGCATGCCGAAACCCGGTATCGCTTGCTGTTCCAGGTTTCGTCGGAAGCGGTCATGATCGTTGACGCCGCCAGCAGCACGGTCGTCGATGCCAATCCGGCTGCGCTTGCATTGTTCGACGAGAGCGCGCCGCAGGTTTTGAAATCCGACTTTCCCGACCATTTTGACAAAACGGGTGCGCAGCAGGTCCGAACTCTTCTCGGTGATGTCCGCGCCACAGGCCGCGACGGCAGAGTCCAGGTTCATCTCGCAAAGAAAAACCAGGAATGTGGTGTCGCAGCATCGCTGTTTCGGCAAGAGAACGCGTCGCTGTTTCTGGTTCGCCTGTCCTCGGGTGCGATGCCGACGGAAGACGGCGCGCTCAGGGCAACGTCGATATTGCTGCAATATTTTGACGCTGCACCTGATGGGTTGGTCATCACGGAGTTCGACGGTCGCATTGTCAGGGCGAATCCGGCCTTTATCGAAATGGCGCAGCTTGCCAGCGGGGAGCAGGTACGCGGCGAACCGCTGGACCGCTGGCTCGGCCGTGCCGGGGTCGATTTTGGTGTCGCATTCGCCAATCTGCGCCAGAACGGTTCGATCAAGTTGTTTTCGACCGCGCTGCGTGGCGAGCATGGCGCGACAGCGGATGTCGAAGTCTCCGCAGTTTCGCTCGCCGACGGCTTCCACAAGCAGGGGTTCGGCTTTGCCATCCGGAACGTTGAAAAGCGGTTGTCGTCGTCGTCGTCTTCGGCGCACGAACTGCCGAGGTCGGTCGCGCAACTCACCGAACTGATCGGTCGCGTTCCGCTGCGCGATCTCGTGCGCGAGGCCACCGATGTGATTGAGAAACTGTCGATCGAGGCTGCGCTGGAACTGACCGGCGACAATCGCGCGTCGGCGGCAGAAATGCTCGGTCTCAGCCGGCAGAGCCTTTATGTCAAACTGCGCCGGTTCGGCCTCGCCGAACCTGCCGCTGACGAGGAGGGCCGGGATGAATAGCGTCGTCGTCGAGCGTCCGTCACCTTTGGTCGTTGTGGAACTGCTGAAACCGATCACCTGGTTTCCGCCGATGTGGGCGCTGGGGTGCGGCATCGTCTCATCAGGTATTTCGCCGGGCCAGCGCTGGCCGCTGATCGCAGCGGGCGTGCTGCTTGCGGGACCGATGGTGTGTGGGACCAGCCAGGCCGTGAACGACTGGTACGATCGGCATGTCGACGCCATCAACGAGCCAAATCGTCCAATTCCCTCGGGACGCATTCCCGGGCGTTGGGGGCTTTATATCGCCATCATCTGGACAGGGCTGTCATTGGTGCTGGCGACGGCGCTCGGCACTTGGGGATTTGTTGCCGCCATTTTCGGCCTGGCACTGGCATGGGCCTACAGCGCGCCGCCGATCCGTCTGAAGCAGAACGGCTGGTGGGGCAATGCCGCCTGCGGGCTTTGTTATGAAGGCCTGCCGTGGTTCACCGGTGCCGTCGTGATGAGCGGGTCGCTGCCGGACTGGCGCATTGTTGTGATCGCGCTGCTTTATAGCGTCGGCGCCCACGGGATCATGACGCTGAATGATTTCAAGTCAGTCGAAGGCGACAGGCGAATGGGGATCGATTCGTTGCCGGTGCTGCTTGGTGTCAGTAATGCCGCGCGCTTTGCCTGCCTGGTGATGGCGGTGCCGCAGGTTGCAGTCGTCGGGCTGCTCCTGGCGTGGCAGCTGCCGTTTTACGCGGCGGCGGTCGGCGCATTGCTGATCGGACAATTGTTCCTGATGGCCCATTTCCTGAAAAGCCCACGGGAGCGGGCGCCCTGGTACAACGGAACCGGGATCAGTTGTTACGTGGTCGGCATGCTCATCAGCGCGTTTGCGCTGGCATCGATCCAGGTGGGCCAAGCATGAAGAACCCCGTTCTCTCCTGGTTTGGTATCGTCCGCCTCGGCCTCGTCCAGACCGGCCTGGGCGCCATCGTCGTTCTTACCACGTCGACGCTGAACAGGGTGATGGTGGTCGAACTGGCGATGCCCGCGATCCTGCCCGGCGCACTGGTTGCCATTCACTACGCCCTTCAGGTGTTCCGGCCGGCGTGGGGCCATGGCTCCGATCTCGGCGCACGGCGAACGCCGTGGATCGTCGGCGGCATGGCCGTTCTCGCAACCGGCGGCCTTATGGCGTCGGTGGCGACGGCGTGGATGGTGACGCATCCATTGTTCGGGATCGCACTTGCGGTGGCCGCATTCGGTCTGATCGGTGTCGGTGTCGGGGCTGCGGGCACGTCGCTGCTGGTGCTGCTCGCCAAGCGCACCGACGACAACCGCCGCGCGGCGGCGGCGACCATCGTCTGGGTCATGATGATCGCCGGCTTCATCGTGACCACCGGCGTTGCCGGTCATCTGCTTGATCCGTTCTCGCCCGCGAGGCTCGTCGCCGTTTCCGGGGCGGTATCTGTCGCGGCGATGATTCTCACACTGGCGGGTGTCTGGGGCGTCGAAGCAAAGTCGATAGCCGCGGTTGCCCTTGAATCGAAGGATACGCCGCGCCGGTCCTCATTCCGCGAAGCGCTTATGGAAGTCTGGACCGAGCCGAAGTCGCGGCGCTTTGCGATCTTTGTCTTTGTCTCGATGCTGGCCTACAGCGCGCAAGACCTCATCCTGGAGCCGTTCGCCGGTGCGGTGTTTGGTTTCACGCCGGGCGAGACGACGAAACTCTCGGGCATCCAGCATGGCGGAACGCTGATCGGCATGGCGCTGGTGCCGCTGGTCGGCGCAATTTATCCGCGCGCGCGCGGAAATCTGCAGATCTGGACGGTTGGCGGTTGTATTGCCTCCGCGATCGCGCTGCTGTGCCTGGCCACCGCCGCCTTTATCGGGCCAGCATGGCCGCTTCGCGAGAATGTCTTCATGCTCGGCGTGACCAACGGTGCCTACGCGGTAGCGGCGATCGGCTCGATGATGGCGCTGGTGGGAGCGGGTGGCGAGAAGCGCGAAGGCGTGCGCATGGGCCTCTGGGGCGCAGCACAGGCCTTTGCGTTCGGGATCGGCGGCTTTCTCGGGACGCTTGCCAGCGACATCGCGCGCTATTTGCTGACGTCACCCGCACTGTCCTACGCCGTTGTCTTTGCATCCGAGGCCGGATTGTTCGTCGTTTCTGCATGCATGGCGGTCTGGGTTCATCGTGCGTCGGCAAGAGGCGTGATGCGGCAAGGTTCATCTGGCGACATGCGCGTAGCGATCGTGGGAGGAGCGAGATCATGAGTATTTCGGAGATCTTCGATGTGGTGGTGGTGGGCGGCGGGCCATCAGGGGCAACGGCGGCGCACGACCTTGCCAATCTTGGACGGACCGTCCTGCTGCTCGACCGCGCCGGTCGCATCAAGCCGTGCGGCGGAGCTATTCCACCGCGACTAATCCGCGATTTCGACATTCCCGACCATCTGCTGGTGGCCCGCGTCAATTCGGCGCGAATGGTTTCGCCGTCGGACAAGCAGGTTGACATGCCGATCGACGGCGGCTTTGTCGGCATGGTCGACCGTGATGAATTCGACGAGTGGTTGCGCGAGCGTGCCGTAGCGGCAGGGGCGAAGCGGCAAACTGGTCTGTTCAAACGTTTCGAACGCGACGAAGGCGGCAAGACGGTCGTTTACTACGAGGAACGTGCGGGCGACGGTTCGATGGTCGAAAAAGCCGTCCGTGCCCGCGCCCTCATTGGCGCGGACGGAGCTTTGTCGGCCGTGGCGCGCCAATGCCTGCCTGGCGCGGACCGGTTGCCTTACGTCTTTGCCTATCATGAGATCGTTCGCTCGCCGCCCACAGGGTCCAGCTTCGACGGCACGCGTTGCGATGTATACTACCGCGGCTCGGTGTCGCCGGATTTCTATGGTTGGGTATTCCCTCATGGTGATACCGTCAGCGTCGGTACAGGTTCGGCGCGCAAGGGATTTTCACTGCGCGATTCCGTCGGCGGTTTGCGAGATGCCGCGGGGCTGGGCAATTCCGAGATTATCCGTCGCGAGGGCGCACCGATCCCGCTGCACCCGTTACCGCGGTGGGACGACGGTCACAGCGTCTTGCTGGCCGGCGATGCCGCAGGTGTCGTGGCGCCGGCGTCGGGCGAGGGCATCTACTATGCCATGATCGGCGGTCGGTTGTCGGCGGAAGCGGTCGATCAGTTCCTGGAGACCGGGGACGCAAAGGCGCTTCGCGTCGCGCGAAAGCGCTTCATGCGC
>CADEDX010000380.1 GCA_902826195.1 uncultured Bradyrhizobium sp.
GGCTGCGCCGCCACCGACAAGAGCAACCACGACCACGCGCTGAAAATGATCAAGATGCAGGGCGGCGTGTTCGGCGCGGTGGCAACCTCATCGGCGCTAGTCGGGGCGCTGTCATGATCATCGGCGAAACGCCGCTACCGAGTGGCGCGCTCGGCGTCGACGCGATCGCGATGACCATGCGGTTCGGCGATTTTGTTGCCCTCGATAACGTTGAACTCAAGGTGCGGCCGGGCTCGTTCCATGCGTTGCTCGGGGAGAACGGCGCCGGCAAGAGCACCCTGGTGAAATGCATCATGGGGTATTACCGCGCGACCGAAGGCGACGTGCTGGTCGGCGGCCGCGAACAGGCGATCGCCAATCCCAAGGAAGCGCATGCGCTCGGGCTCGGCATGGTCTACCAGCACTTCACGCTGGTGCCGGCGATGACGGTCGCTGAAAACCTGGTGCTGGCGCGCGACGACGTGCCGGCCGTGGTGGATTGGGCGAAGGAGAAGAAGCAGCTCGCAGCATTCCTGTCGCGGATGCCGTTCAAGGTGCCGCTGGATGCCAAAGTCTCCGACATCTCCGCCGGCGAGCGGCAGAAATGCGAGATCCTCAAGCAGCTCTACCTGAAGCGCCGCTTTCTCATCCTGGACGAGCCTACCTCCGTTCTGACGCCGGTCGAGGCCGACGAGGTGCTGGGCATGCTACGCGACATGGTCGTGGCGGGCGACCTCACCATCCTGATGATCACCCACAAGTTCCGCGAGGTGATGGCGTTTGCCGACGAGGTGACCATCCTGCGCCGAGGCAAGCTGGCGGGGCACGGCAAGGTCGCCGAACTCACGCCCGACGATATGGCCCGCAGCATGATCGGCGCCGAGCAGTTGACGGTGCAGCCGCCGCGGATTGGAGAGATCGGCGAGCCGAGGCTGGAGCTGAGCAAGCTCACCGCACTCGACGATGCCGGCGTCGTCGCCGTCCGCGGCGTATCGCTCACCGTGTGCGGCGGCGAGATCGTCGGGATCGCTGGCGTCTCCGGCAATGGCCAGCGGCAACTGGTCGAAGTCCTTGCCGGCCAGCGCGAGGCCGAAAGCGGCAAGATCCGCGTCCGTGGCGATCTCTACTCGGCGAGCCGGGAAGAGATGCGCCGGCACAAGATGTCGCTACTCCCGGAGGAGCCGCTGAAGAACGCCTGCGTCGGCGGGATGAGCGTCAGCGACAATATCGCGTTCCGGGAATTCGACCGGGCCCCATTCGCGAAAAGCGGCTGGTGGCTGAACCGGTCAGCCTTCCGCAAGGATGCCGAGCGCAAGATCGGGCGGTACAAGATCAAGACCCGAACGCCGGACACGCCAATCTCGGCACTCTCGGGCGGCAATGTGCAGCGCGCGGTGCTCGCACGCGAGCTCGGCGGCGAGGTCGAGGTGCTGATCGCCGCCAATCCCTGCTTCGGGCTTGATTTCGCCGCAGTCGCGCAGATCCACGCCGAGATCATGGCCGCACGCAATCGCGGCGCCGCGGTGCTGTTGGTCAGCGAGGATCTCGACGAACTGCTCGAACTGTCGGATCGCCTGGTCGTGATGTTTCACGGACAATTCGTTCACGAAGCGCGCGCCAGCGAAGCCAACCTCACTGAGATCGGGCGGCACATGGCCGGGCATTGACGGCCATGGCCGATGGTCAATTACAAAGCGATCCTATGACCGCCAAAATCGTAAACCTCGTCAGCCATCCCCTGGTCCAGCACAAGCTCTCGCTGATGCGCGACAAGGATCTCTCGACCAAGGGCTTTCGCGAGCTTCTGAACGAAATAGGCATGCTCCTCTGCTATGAGGTCACCCGGGACCTGCCTTTGGAAATGGTCGACATCGAAACGCCGCTCGCAGCAATGAAGGCGCCAAAACTCGCAGGTAAGAAACTCACCCTCGCGCCGATAATGCGGGCGGGTGTAGGATTTCTCGACGGCATGCTGGCGCTCGTTCCGTCAGCGCGCGTCGCACATATCGGCCTCTACCGGGACCCAAAATCGCTTCAAGCCGTGGAATACTTCTTCAAGGCGCCACAGGATCTGTCGGATCGTATCGTGATTCTTTTGGATCCAATGCTTGCGACAGGAAATTCGGCTTGCGCCGCGGTCGCCCTGCTCAAATCACGAGGCGCCCGAGATATCAGGTTCGTCTGCCTGCTCGCGGCCCCCGAAGGGATTGCGCAATTTCAGAAGGAACATCCCGACGTTCCAGTCTGGACTGCTGCTGTTGATGAGAGGCTGAACGATCACGGCTATATCCTGCCCGGCTTGGGCGACGCCGGAGACCGAATGTTCGGCACGAAGTAAGGACGTTCAGCCCTCAAACAAGCCGGGCGATTGCGGCTACGGGTCCGCCGCCGGGCGGCCCCTGATGTTCGGCCCCACCGGAAACATAGACGGCGCAGGTTCCCGACAAGCCGCCGAGCAATCCGCCGACGGCGGCGCGAGCGTGCCGGGTTGAGCTGATGTCCGTATCCTCAAGCATGATGTGACGAAATCCGCGGACGCTGCCGTTTGGCGAAGCTTCCGCCTTGGCGAAGATGTTGACAAGTTGACGGCTCGCGATCGGCGGCTCGGAGCCGTCCTCGATGTGCAGTCCCACGCTCTTCAACGCACCGATCACGGCCGCGGCATCGATGGCGTCACGCATCACGGCGTGTCCGATCTCGAATGGGGCGACCGACGACGTCGAATTGCCCAGCACAATGACCACGTTGTGCATCAGCTCGATGCCGGCCGATGTGGACGCTACCGACGAAAACAGATCGAACCGCCGAAGGACGTGCTGGTCGTCTATCTCGTCTTCGATCTCGCCGAGGGCGACCGCTACGCCCAGGGCTGATGCTCCACGCGAATACCCCATCGAACCGTATGCGCTGTTGGTAACGGTCTCATTACCACGGGCAGCTGCCGCTTCGACACGGTCGCTGGTCAAAAGCGGGCACTTGATCTGCACAAAATGGACGTCCTGCGGATCGACGATGGCGGCTTCGGCCATGGCGGCGGCCACCGCCCTCGCCGTTTCCCTGATCTGCACGCCGCGCCCGATCTCCTCGGGCAAGAAATCCCGCGTGTGCGCGATTCCGATGCTAAGGCGCTTCCCGGAAATGTCTGCGGAGCCGCCGTTGGCAGCGTCGTCACGCGTGAAGACGGTGATATGCGGACTAAGCACACCTTCCGTCCCGCCCGACATCACGAACGCGATCCGCTGCTCCACGCGATGCGGTGGCTGATCGACATAAGGCGCAAGCGCAGCGCTGAGCGCCGAAACGGCGTATTCCCGCGTGAAATCGTTGACGCCGCCATTGCCTTCGGTTTTGCCCAGTATCGCGACGATCGACTTCGGATCGATTTTGCCTTGCTCGATCAGGCTCAGCAGGCCGGAGACATCACCCGGGCCTTTGGTGGCAATGCGAACGACGTTGACCGATGTGGTGCGCATGCGCTCTCCCCTTGGACATCTTCGGGCTGACTAAAAGATATGGCAAACCATAACGGCTACCGGCGGCGCCTCAAACTGATCGCCCCTCCATTCTGACTTGGATTGAGGAACGCGGTCGCCCTCATGAACAGTGCTGATTGCCCACTTTCTGTCGCATCTGTCGCAATTTTTGGCACATCTGTTGCATCCAATTCCGGATAGCGATCCCGGCACCAAGGTCGGCCGGGTTCTGGGCAAGACAATGCGGAATGGTGGGGATGACGACCACGGCGGCGCTTGAACTGGTGCAACTGACGAAGAAATACGGCGCTGTAACCGCTGTTGACGCCATCAACCTTAAGATTCCCGCCGGCTCTTATTGTTGCCTGCTTGGGCCGTCCGGCTGCGGCAAAACATCAACATTGCGTATGGTGGCCGGCCATGAATCGGCGACATCCGGCGACATCCTTGTCGGGCCGAAGAACGTGACGGGCATGCCGCCGGCCGAACGAAACACCGCGATGATGTTTCAATCCTACGCCCTGTTCCCGCATCTTTCCGTCATCGACAACGTTGCCTTTGCCCTGAAGATGAAGGGCATGGCCAAAGCCGAGCGCCATGCCGAAGCCAAAAAGCTGCTGGAGCTCGTCGATATGCAGGCCTATGCGGCGAGGCTGCCTGCGCAGCTTTCCGGAGGTCAGCAGCAACGCGTTGCGCTTGCACGCGCCCTGATTACCTCTCCGCAGATCCTGCTGCTGGACGAGCCGCTTTCGGCGCTCGATCCGTTTCTGCGACTGCGGATGAGAGCCGAGCTGAAAAAGCTGCAGCGCGAGCTTGGGATATCCTTCATCCATGTGACGCACGGCCAGGACGAGGCGATGGCCCTGGCTGACATCGTGGTTCTTATGAATGGCGGCCGGATCGAACAGCAAGGTTCGCCACGCGAAATCTTCAATCACCCCCGGACCGAGTTCACGGCGAAATTCATCGGCGGCCACAACGTCATCGCCATCGGCGACGAGACTTTTGCCGTTCGCGAAGATCGCCTCAGGCTCGGAAGACCGGACGAAGCGGTCAACGGTCCGTCGATGGCAGGAACCGTCAGCGAGGTCGAATACCAGGGAACCTATGTCCGCGTCGCGATTGTCAGCGATGGCGGCGCCGACATCTCGGCCCAGCTCACCGACATCCAGTTTGACGCCACCAGCTACGCCGTCGGCGAACGCGTTCTCGCCACCTGGGACCCGGCGCAGGCAAGCCCACTGAAGACAAGCAGTTCTGTAACTGTCCCGTCACCTGAAAAGGCGGCTTGACACCTTGGGGAGATGATCATGAGCAAATCTTCGAAATTCAATAATGGCATCAACCGTCGCGCTGTGCTGAAGGGCGCGGCTGGAGCGGTAGGCCTCGCGGCAGGTTCGGGTGCCGTCACCGGCTTTCCTTATGTCCACTCGGCCGACCCGAAAGTCTTGCGCTACCTCGGGACCGCGGTGAACGCGGGAGACGAGATATCGAAGAAATGCCTGGCAGATACCGGCATCAAAATCGAGTACATCACCGTAACGACCGACGATGTGACCAAGCGTGTCATCACCCAGCCGAATTCGTTCGACGTGCTCGATACCGAATATTTCTCGCTCAAGAAGCTGGTTCCGTCGGGCAATATTTTTGCGCTCGATAGCAAGAAGATCAAGCAATTTGACAATATCACCCCGGTCTTCACCAAGGGTCAGTTACCCAACGGCAAGAAGATCGGCGACCAGGGCACCGCGCCTTGGAAGGTACTTTACCTTGAGGGGGCCAATTCGAAGAAGTTTTCAACCACGCCGACCGAATTCGTGACGCTGATCCCGACGGTCTACAATGCCGATACGCTCGGCATCCGGCCGGACCTGATCAAGCGGCCGATCTCATCCTGGAGCGAACTGCTCAATCCCGAATTCAAGGGCAAAGCGTCGATCCTCAATATCCCGTCGATCGGCATCATGGATGCCGCAATGGTGGTGGAGGCTACCGGCCAGCATAAGTATGCCGACAAGGGCAACATGACCAAGGCCGAGATTGATCTGACCATGAAGATCATGACCGAAGCCAAGAAGGCCGGTCAGTTCCGCGCCTTCTGGAAGGATTTCAACGAATCCGTGAACCTGATGGCGTCAGGCGAAACCGTCATCCAGTCGATGTGGTCGCCCGCGGTCACCAAGGTGCGCTCGATGGGTATCGCCTGCACGTTCCAACCGCTTAAGGAAGGCTATCGCTCGTGGGCCTCGGGGTTCTGCGTGTCGAAAGCGGTTTCGGGACCCAAGCTCGATTGGGCCTATGAGTTCGTGAACTGGTATCTGTCGGGCTGGGCAGGCGCCTATCTCAACCGCCAGGGCTATTACTCGGCTGTCCTGTCCACCGCCAAGGCCAACATGACGGCGGACGAATGGGGCTACTGGATGGAAGGCAAGGCCGCCGTCGGCGATATCAAGGCGCCCGATGGCACCATTCTCGAAAAGGCCGGCGCCAAGCGTGACGGCGGATCCTATGAGGACCGCATGGGCGGCGTTGCCTGCTGGAACGCCGTCATGGACGAGAACGATTACATGGTGCGCAAGTGGAATGAATTCATCGCCGCTTGATGACATTCAGGGACTAGCCGGCGCATTGGCCCGGCTAGTCCTGCTCCGCATCGATAGAGATCGGCCTTTCAATGGTTCAAGACCGCAAATCTTTCGCTGCGTGGCTCCAGGCCGCGCCGATGATGCTGATCTTCGCGCTGTTTTTCCTGTTGCCGCTGGTATTCGTCACGATCGTCAGCGCCTGGGACTACAATGAATATGAGATGCTTCCCGCCTTCAGTCTGCGCGGCTACACTGATACGTTTGAGGGATGCATCGCCGAGCTGCCGGGCCTGTGCACGATCCTGAAAACCTACCTGAAGACCTTGAAATTGTGTCTGTTGACGTGGGTCCTCACGCTTTTGATCGGTTTCAGCGTTGCCTATTTTCTCGCATTCCACGTCCGATCCAAAACCTGGCAGATCGTGCTCTCCCTGCTTTGCACCATTCCGTTCTGGACCTCGAATGTGATCCGCATGATCGCGTGGATTCCGCTTCTCGGCCGCAACGGACTTGTCAACAAAGGCCTGCAGGGCGCCGGGCTGATCCAGCAGCCGCTGGAATGGCTGCTTTTCTCAGAATTCGCCGTCGTTCTGGCCCTCGTTCACCTCTTCACATTTTTCATGGTGGTGCCGATCTTCAATTCGATGATCCGGATCGACAAGCGGTTGATCGAGGCCGCCTATGATGCCGGAGCTACCGGGTGGCAGACCCTCGTGAATATCATCATTCCCCTGGCAAAGCCGGGGAT
>CADEDX010000381.1 GCA_902826195.1 uncultured Bradyrhizobium sp.
GCTACCGATTGAGCGACATTCACTCCCGGGCGGCGCCGCCGTTCGTCGCGCATTGACGGCGCCGGCATGATAGCCACGGACTCGGGAACGCCGCAGGCGGGAAGCGCGGCTCCCTTCAGTTCGCGAATGGCATGAACCTTAGTGCGACAGGCGTTCCTTCTGAACCGTCAACGCTACGACCAGTCCCTCCGCGATCCACTCCCGAGAAATGGTACCCCCAAGCTGTGTTCCGACAGCCCGATTGATCAACTTGCTGCCGACCCCGATACTTGCGCTCGGCGCGTTGACCGAGGGCCCCCCTCGTTCTGTCCATACCAGGACCACTTCCGTAGGGTGAGGCGCGCAAGATATGTCGAGAGTGCCGGCCGACGACGAGAGCGCACCGTATTTCAGGGAATTTGTGGCCAGTTCGTGAATCACCAAAGCAAGGGTCGTTGCAGACGCCTCGCTGACAGCCATTCGCGGAACGGATACCCGCACCCGACCGCTAAACGCTCCCATATCGTCGTAAGCCGCCAGCAACACGGAGATCAAATCTCCCAATAGAGCGTCTTTCTTCTCTTCCCCGAGAGCAGTCAGGCGTTGCGTGAGTTCGCGAACCATATCCGAGGCGGTTTCAGTCGACCGTGACGTAAGAGCCGCCAAACCCGCAGCGATCGCCAGCAAATTTTTAACGCGGTGGCTCATCTCGCCTGCGAGGAGCTCATTGGCTTCCTCGACCTGCTTGCGGCCGGTGACATCCAGGAATATTCCCAGCATGATACGTCCAACAATCCCGGCGTCGCTTCCCTGGCCACGCGCCGATATTTAACGGACCTCCTTCTCAATCATGATCCGAAAATCAATCTCGTAAGGGCCGTGAATACTTCGCGTGGCATTGAAGGCGGCTTTAACCCGGTCCTGGTCGGCCGGGTGAATTTTGCTGGATAGCTCTTCGAATGTCACGGTCTCGCTAACCGGCACCGCCCAAGTTCGAAGGCCCCATCATCCATCGTGAAGCGGTCGGTGTCCACGTTCCAGGTCCAAAGCGCAACACCACCGGCTTCCAATGCAAGCAAGACCTGCTTTGCTGACCATCCCTCCTTTAACAATGTTGATATGGGCAAGGATGGTCCCTTTCGTGCTGCGAGGGCGATGCGGCTGGTGATTCAAACGGGAGTACGAAATACCTTTCGATAGTGCTGACGCAGAGACATGGCCGGCGTCACGGCTGCATGAACAGCTGGTCATTTCGGGCGCGCCACTTTTCGTCTGTTAGCCAGTTGTATTCCTGGTCAGCCATGACAGGTATGGCCGTCACCGCTTCCTTCGTGACCAGGAGATAAAAGCTTGACCGGTCCTGTGAAACCTTCATCAACTTGAGCGGTACAACGAGGCTGTCTTTCCCTGCTGTAAAGAATCCACCGGAAGCTACGATCACGTAGTCCCGACCATCCTTGGTACCGAACACAATATTCCTGACCTCGCCCACGATCTTGTCATCCGAGCTTCGCACTTCCGCGCCTACGATTTCATCCGACCTTAAGCCCGGAGCCAGCTCGCTGATTTGGATCAGGGGTTTTGCATCCTTCTTGCCCCGGGTTCCCAAAGCAGCCCCGCGCTGAACTTTAGGTTCGCGAGCGCTGGTCTGCTTCTCTGCTTCATCCTCGTCGTTGTCTCCCAGAGACCCCATGGGAGGACCGGCGATCAGCTCGCGGATGTTCGCCAGCAGCCGCTCGCAATCATCATGACGCCCGTATTCCCGAAGGGTAAACGCAGCGTCTCTGAGGCTCCGCAAATCGCGGACCGATTGACTATTGGCCGGACCACGCAGCCGTGGATTTTGCAGGATGGCCTCTTCAAGACCGGCGTCGGCTATCTGACAGTCGGCATTGCACGGCGCAATGAAAGCTGCGCTGAGAAATGTTGCGAAGGCTAATTTCACGATCAAGGAACGCTCCTCGGTTAGGAAACTGATCACTGCGCCAGAAGGACATTTTTCATCTGGCGGCGCTGGGTGCGCTTTCTGGCTTGAGGGCGGAGCAACCAACGACCGCAACTCGCTGATCATGCCAGGCACAGAATAGGGCTTCGAAAAGAATCGCGTCTCCGACGGCAAATCCGCATCATTCAAACGGGTTTTACCGGAAACGACGATGATCTTGATCCGCGGCCATCGAAGCCGGACGGCGTGAGAAAGTTTTAGTCCGTCCATCGTGCCCGGCATATCTACCTCAGTGAATATCACGGCGATGTCTGCACGCGACTCCAGTACGATAATGGCCTCATCTGCGTTCGCCGCCTCAACTGCAAAAAATCCCGCTTCTTCTACCACCTCGACGGCTATCAGCCTGAGGAGCCATTCATCCTCCACGAACAGGGCAACGGGAACAGCGTTACAGCTCATTGCGCTTCCCCAAGCTTGAGCTGAGGGAGAGACGAGCGAGACGTGGTTAAAATTGAACATAAAAAACTTTGCCAGCGTGGCAATGCACGCTACGGCCATCTTTGAACCGACTTTTTGCTGGAGGTCGATCAACAACACTCTTGGCGACAAGCCGTTCCAGCAGACGAACGATTATATCGACGGCAACCGCAAGTTCGACCAAGCAAGGTAGCTCGATACGTCAATCGGCAGGGCGCCTTCCTTATTTGTCGTTGAATGCGGATAAGGCCTCAGCACCATCCCATATGCCGACCGGCCAGCTGAAACAGTTGGAACCAGCAGATGAACGTCCGCGTTCACTAACAGGTTGATTGTCCGGCGAGGCCTGTTCCATTGCAGCAAGAGCTTCGTAACCAGCGGCAGGACAGCATGCCCATGAAGGTTGGCAAGCGATGAAAGACTTTTCGAACGCATCGTTTCCGCCTGAAACGATAAAGCTTATGAGAATCGCTCTCGAAGGCGCAGTCGCGTCGCTGCCAGAGCCGGTCAGCACGTCCCACGTGCAAGCTATCGCTGAGTCAATTCTGCGCTCTGCCAAGGAAGGCGAAAGAGATCCCTCAGCGCTACAAAGGATGGCACTCATGGAGCTGCAGATAGCGCCCCGTTGAGTGCACATACGGCTGCAGTCCGACCTGCCGGGATCGGACCGCAGCAAATTCGAAGGCGTCGTTACGCCGCCTTGGTCAGCTTGGCTTCCATCGGCAGCCCCTCCTCGATCGGCAGCGACGGATCACGCGACCATTCGTTCCAGGAGCCGAAATACATCCGCACGTCCTTCACGCCGGCGTTCTTCAGGGCGAGGAACGTGTTCGAGGCGCGCGCGCCCTTGAAGCAGTAGAGATAGACCGGCGTGCTCGGCGTGATGCCGACGGTCGCGCATTCGGCCAGAATTTCGTTCTTGGACTTGAAGCGCGGCCCCTCGGCCGTGGGCTTCATCATGCGGTACCATTCCAGCCACACGGCGCCGGGGATGCGCCCCTTGCGCGGGCAGAAATCCTTCCCGTACGGCGAAGAGCTCTCGCCGATCCACTCGTCGATGTCGCGCACGTCGAGCAGCGCGATGCCGGGCTTGCCGACGGCGGCGAGCATGGTCTTGGCGTCGATCAGGATGTCGCCCGCTTCCGGCACGATCGAGAACGAGGCCTTCACCGGCGACGGCACGTCCGTGGTGACCGGCAGGCCCGCGGCGGCCCAGGCGTCGTAGCCGCCATGCAGCACTTTCACCTTGGGATAGCCGAGCATGGTCAGGAGATAGTAGCCCCGGCAGGACTGGCCGAAACCGGAATTCATCGACTGTTCGTAGATGACGGCGGTTTCCTTGCCCGAAAGCCCGGCGGCGCCGAACGCATCGGCAAACTTCGTCTTCAATTCGGCAATGCCTTCCGGCGTCGAGGTCGCGAGATACGTGAAGATTTCATGGACATTGACGGCGCCGGGGAGATGGCCTGCGCCATAGGCCTCGGGATTGCGGGTGTCGATGACGACACACGGCTCGGTCTTGAGGAACTCCGCGAGTTCGCCGGCAGTAATCAGAACGTCCGTCATGGCAGGCCTCTCCTGTGTGTGGTTTTGCGGGTTGGGTCGAAACGGAAATCTCCCTAGCGCTCGTCGCCGGCCAGCATCTTGCGAAGCTGTTTGGTGGCGGGCGTGACGATGGCGACGAAATAGGCTTCCCGCAGCCGGCGCTGCGCGCGGTGGCTCTTCAGATAGCCGCGCGCACCGCAGTGGAGCATCGCCGCGTGCGCCGCCGCGACGCTGGCGTCACCGGCCCGCAGCCGCAGCGCCACGACGCGCCGCCAATAGCTGTCGTCGGCGTTGTAGGGATCGCACGCCAAAGCCATCGCCTCCTTCTCGAATTCGGAATGGAGTTCGCGGAACTGCACCGGCTGCTGCGGCAGATAGCGGTTGACGTGGCCGAGCGGCGCGTCCACCTCGTCCATGATCTGGATGCAATCCTTGATCAGGCCGAGCGCCATGCCGGCCTGCAGCAGGATGAAGCCGGCGCGGATCTTTTTGACGAAGGGCCCCGCCGGTTCGGCCAGGATCAATTCGTCCGGCACGAACACGTCGCGAAACTGCACGCCATAGGTGCCGGTGCCGTCCATCGCCAGGAACGGCTTGCAGGGCTGCAGGGTGATGGCGGGATTGGCGCAATCGGCGAGAAACATGACGATGTCAGGCCCGCCCTTTGCGGTGCCCCCGCCCTCGTCCTCCCGCTCAAAGATAGTGCCGAAATAATGGTCAGCACCCAGATTGGACACCCACGGCAGCACGCCGCGCACGACGTAACCGCCCTCGACCTTGCGCCCCTTCAGCTTAAGTTTCTCGATGCCGAAAAAGCTCTTCATCGGGTTCGACAGCCCGGTGCCGCCGAGAATTTCGCCGCTGGCAAACTTGTTCGCAAATTTGGCGACGAGCTTTGGGTTATCGGAATTCGACGCGTACCAGACCAGCGTGTTCTGGCACCACGCCATGAAGGCGGTGGCGCCGCAGACCTCGCCGATCGAGGCGATTGATTGAATGGCGCAGCGCAGATCGGCCGCGCCATTCTCCGGTTGGTGGCTGCCCCACGCGCCGGTTTCGCCGAACTTGCGAAGCAGCGCGTCCGGGTAGATCGTACCCTCATCGATCGCCAGGGCGTGGGGTGCGAGTTCTTTGCGCGCAATCATCGCAACCTGGTCGGCGATCGACACCGATGGCAGGGTTTCCTCGCTTGCAAGCCGCGATACCGCCAATGAACCCATCAAACCCTCCACACCCCACAATGGTCTTGCCTTGTTGCCTTGTTTGCCTGCCTTACGCGCTGACTTCGAGATTGACCGGCCGGGTAAACGTGTTGGCCACCGGCGACCATTTCTGGACGTGGGTCACCAGCGCATCGATCTCGCTCTTCGGAATGCCCTCGCACTCCATGTCGACCTTGACGCGGACGTCCGTGAAGCCGACCGGCTTCTCGCTGACGTCGCCGGTGCCCCAGACGGCGGTGATGTTGAGGTCACCTTCGAGCTCGAGTTCGAGCTTGTTGACGATCCAGCCGCGATGCACGGCGTTGGCGTGCAGGCCGACGGCAAGGCACGAGCCGAGCGCGGCCAGCGAGGCTTCCGACGGATTGGGCGCGGTGTCGTCCCCGAGCAGGCCCGGCGGCTCGTCGACGATGTAGGGCGCGAGGTTGCGGATGTAGTTGGCGTGGCGGAACTTGCCTTCCGCCACCGTCTTGCACTTCAAGGTCTTGATGACCTTTGGATTGGCCTTGCCGTTGATGATGAGCTGTTCCAGCCCATTTTTGTCGATTGGCGCCAGGCAGCCAGTAAGCACCGTTTTCTGAGCGACCGCGGTCATCTTTTCTCTCCCTAGGGTAGGATACCGAACGTTCTGTTTCCTGCATGAAGCGTGCCAGAGCCGTCCAAAATCAAAACCCGAACTTCTCTCGCCGCTTAGCGGCGGCTGCACGGAAATTGGTCAGGGACGCGCTGCACAGGCGCGAAGCAACTGCTGCGATGTGGCGATTACTTTCCGCGCAAAGATGCGACTTGATGATTGCGCTGCGGTTCGATTAACTGGCGCACATGGGCAGATCGGTTCCGAAGAAAAAGGCGTTCGTCGCGGCCGACGAGGAATCCGCGCGCGGGCGGTTGCTTACCGCAGCGACGCATCTGTTTTGCAAGAACGGCATCAACGCCACCGGGATCGACGCCATCATCGACGAGGCCGGCACCGCCAAGACCACGCTCTATAAACTGTTCGGGTCGAAGACCAACCTCGTCAACGCCGTGCTGGAAAGCGAGGGCAAGGCGTGGCGCGAATGGTTCATCGGCGCGATGGAAGATGGCGGCGGTGACGCGCAGGCAAAGCTGAAGCGGATTTTTCCGGCGCTGAAGCGCTGGTTCGCCGAAGAGCGCTTTTACGGCTGCCCCTTCATCAACGCGGTCGCCGAGCACGACAAGGACGCCAAGGCGTTCCGCAACATCGCGCTACGCCACAAGAAGGTGGTGCTGGCGCATCTCGAAAAGCTGGCTGACGAAATGGGCGCGGCCGAGCCGCAGATGCTGGCCCATCAACTCGCGCTGTTGATCGACGGCGCCATCGTCGCCGCCATGGTGTCGCGCGATCCCGGCGTGGCTGACACCGCAGGCCTTGCGGCGGGGAATCTGTATGAACCGTGGAAAGCAAAGCGGCCGAAGCGAACGAGCGAACAGTTGGTCGCAGTGTGAAAGTTTCGTAGCGGGCGAGAAGGAATTGTAGCCCGCATGATCGAAGCGAGATGCGGCGCGGCGTGAGTTCGGCCCCGCATCTCGCTTCGCTCATGCGGGCTTCTGTAACGGGCCTTGGTAAGTCAATCCCTTTTTGCGTTAT
>CADEDX010000382.1 GCA_902826195.1 uncultured Bradyrhizobium sp.
GAAAATGCCGGCATGGTCGAGGCGAAATATCAGGTCACCGGTATCGGGCCGACGATTGCGGGCCATAATGGCGGCGGCGACCTCTATTACACCGACGGCGAGATCTGGGTGCTGCGGCTGGTTGAAGCCTGCAAGAAGCGCGAGGGGCCGGCAGTGACGATCCCGAGCCCGCCGGCGACCGAGCTGAAGGATCAGATCTGGCGCGCGATCGCAAATACCCTGGCGCAATAGCGGGCAGGATTTGCCGCGATTGTGGGGAGCAATGAGAACAATTTGATCGGTTTTTGCGGCTCAGGATTGCTTTGGTGCGCTCGCAATGACGGTCAGGATCGAATATCATCCCGCCTGAATCTCAAACGCTCGGCCGAGCGTGCCCGCCAATCAAGGAAAACCAACAGATGACCGTTCGCGCGGGCCGGGAATTTCTGGCCATCCCCGGACCAACCACCATGCCCGACGAGGTGCTGCAGGCGATGCATCGCCCGGCGCTCGACATTTATTCCAGCCAGATGGTGGAACTGACCGAGAGCCTGCTCGCCGATCTCTCCAAACTGTTCGCCACCAAGGGAAAATCCTACATCTACATCGCCAACGGCCATGGCGCCTGGGAAGCCGTGCTGTCCAACGTGATGTCGCGCGGCGACAAGCTGCTGGTGCTGGAAAGCGGACGCTTCGCGATCGGCTGGGGCAACGCGGCCGCCTTGATGGGCGTCGATGTCGAGGTGCTGAAGGGCGACTGGCGCCGCGCGATCCGGCCCGCTGAAGTCGAGGCGCGGCTGAAAGAGGACAAGGAGCACCGCATCAAGGCGATCGTCGCCGTGCAGGTCGATACCGCGTCGGGCGCCTATAACGACATCGAGGCAATCGGCAAGGCGATCAAATCCGCCGGCCATCCGGCGCTGTTCATGGTCGACACCGTCGCGTCGCTCGGCTGCATGCCGTTCGAGATGGACGAATGGGGCGTCGATGTCGCGATGTCCGGCTCGCAGAAGGGCCTGATGACGCCGCCCGGCCTTGGCTTCGTCGCCGCCAATGCGCGCGCGTTCGAAGCGCACAAACATGCCAATCTGCGCACCCCCTATTGGGACTGGAGCGAGCGCGAAGGCACTGAACATTACCGCAAATATGCCGGCACCGCGCCGGTGCATTTGCTGTTCGCTTTGCGCAAGGCGATCGACATGCTCCATGCCGAGGGACTTGAAAACGCCTTCCTGCGGCATCGCCTGCTTGCCAAAGCGGTGCGTCGCGCGGTGGCGGCGTGGTCCGAGGGCCAGGTGCTCGGCTTCAACATCGCCGAAGCCAACGAACGCTCCGACACCGTGACGACGGTGACGATGAACGGTTTTGATCCGGCCGCGCTGCAGCGCTTCTGCAAGGAGAAATGCGGCGTGGTGCTCGGCACCGGCATCGGCGACCTCTCCGGCCAGGCGTTTCGCATCGCACATATGGGCCACGTCAACGCGCCGATGATTCTGGGCACGCTCGGCGTCATCGAGGTCGCCCTCCACGCGCTGAAGATTCCGCACGGCAAGGGCGGAACCGAAGCCGCGATAGAATATCTCGGCGAGAGTGTCGGGGCGTAGGCAGCTACCTGGTTGTCCCGGCGAAGGCCGGGACCCATAACCACCGTCGCTCGTTGTTATGAAGACAGCTACCTTCGCCACCCTTACCGATGGGCCGCGGCGTATAGGTCCCCGCTCAAGGCCGGTACGACGGAATGATAGGCTCTTCGCATCATCGCCCCTGCGCACGCAGGGGCCCATACTGCGTGATCTATCGGTGATGTGCGGTGGTTGAAGCTCTGCTGCATTCGACACCATCAGACGCCGCCGCTTGGTCTGCCTCTCTCACCATGTGAAATCGCGCGCGAACAACATTTCGCTTTCCAACCCAACTCCCTTTCCCAGGCCGATTTTGTCCGTATACTGGCATGCCAAGCCGGGCGCTGATCCGTGCATGAACCAAAGCGTGGGAGTGAGCGATTGGCGTCGGTGGATTTGCGCGGCCTGACCAAGCGATTCGGTTCGCTGGCGGTGGTCGATAACGTCTCCCTGAAAATCGACCATGGACAACTGGTCTGCCTGCTCGGCCCATCCGGCTGCGGCAAGACCACGACGTTACGGCTGATCGCGGGTTTCCTGGAACCGTCCGACGGCGAGATCCATGTAGGCGAGCGGCTGGTGTCATCGAAGGCGCGCACGCTGCCGCCCGAGCAGCGCAACATGTCAATGATCTTTCAGAGCTACGCGCTGTGGCCGCACATGACGGTGACCGAAAACATCGTCTACGGCCTGCGCCTGCGCAAACTGGACCGCGACACCATCGCGAAGAAACTGGCGGCGATCCTGGCCACGACGAAACTCGAGGCGCTGGCGCAGCGTTATCCCGGCGAACTCTCCGGCGGGCAGCAGCAGCGCGTGGCGCTGGCGCGCGCGCTGATCGTCGAGCCCGAGACGTTGCTGCTCGACGAGCCGCTCTCCAACCTCGATGCCAATCTGCGCGAGGAGATGCGGTTTGAAATCCGCCGGCTGCATGACGAATATCGCTACACCACGGTCTATGTCACCCACGACCAGTCCGAGGCGATGACCACGGCCGACCTGATCGCGGTGATGAACGGCGGCAGGATCGACCAGCTCGGCACGCCCGAGGACATCTATGCCCGCCCCGACTCTGAATTCGTGGCGCGCTTCATCGGCGCCAGCAACGTCATCAAGGGCATGGCGCGCGATACCAACCATGTCAGCTTCGCTGGCGCGACGCTGAAAGTGGTCGGCGCGCCGCTGACTGCGAACCAGAGCGCCGCGGTCGCAATCCGCCAGCACGACGTCGGCCTGTCGACCAAGCCGCCGGCTTCACCCGAAAACGCCATACGAGGCGTCGTCACCCGTCAAGTCTATCTCGGCGCCGCCCGTGACTACATGGTGGAGGTCGCCGACGGCAGCAGCCTGCGCGCCACCACGCCGACCGAAGCCAATGTGCCAAAAGGCAGCGAGGTCTGGCTGACCCTGCCGCCCGATCGCTGCCGGGCGCTGAGCCGGTAACGACAACAAGAAACGGGAGGACGCGATGAGGAGACGAAAGCTTTCCAGACGCGACATCCTGCAAGGCGCGGCCACGCTCGCCGCCGGCGCCGTATTCGCCTCTCCGGTTCGCGCCCAGGCGCCGGCGCCGGTCGCGATCACACCGGCGCTGGTGGAAGCAGCGAAGAAGGAAGGCAAGCTGATTCTCTACTCGTCGATGGACCTGCCGGTCGGCGAAAAGCTCGGGAAGACGTTCGAGGCCGCCTATCCCGGCGTCACCGTGCAGATCGAGCGCTCGGGATCCGAGCGGCTGTTCCAACGGATCGACCAGGAGTTTGCGAGCAACATCCGCGCTGTCGACGTGATCACCACGTCAGACGCCTCGCACATCATCAGCTGGAAGCGGAACAAATGGCTGGCGCCATTTGTCTCCGAAGACATGGTGCGGCATTTCCTCGCCGAGTATCGCGACCCCGACGGCATGTCCGCCACGTCGCGGATCTATCTGTCGTCGATCGCCTACAACACCAATCTGGTGAAGCCCGAAGACGCCCCGAAAAGCTTTGCAGACCTGCTCGATCCCAAATGGTCAGGCAAGATGGTCAAGGGCCACCCGGCCTATAGCGGCACCATCATGACGGCGACCTTCCAGATGGTCCGTGACCTCGGCTGGGTGTACATGGAAAAATTGTCGAAGCAGCGGGTCATGCAGGTGCAGTCCTCGACCGACCCGCCAAAGAAGCTGTCGCTCGGCGAGCGCGCCGTGATGGCCGACGGCAATGAATACGGCGTCGTGGTGCTGAAGGAGGCCGGCCAGCCGGTCGAGCCGGTGTATCCGATCGAGGGCTCGCCGACGATCTCGGGGCCAACGGCCATCTTCGCCTCAGCGCCGCACCCGAACGCCGCACGCCTGTTCCAGGCCTGGTTTCATACCCGCGAGACGCAGCAGTTCTTTTGCGACTTCACCGCGCAGTATTCGATTCACGCCCAGGTGCAGTCGAAACCGGGCCGACGGAAGATTTCCGACATCAAGCTGATGAAGGAGGATGCCGAAGGCGTGGAGAAAATGGCGGAAGAGATCAAGACGCGCTACGCGCGGCTGTTCAGGGTGTGAGGATGTTGCTCGCCACACTGGCCGCCGTCATTCCGGGTATGCGCAGTAAGGCGCATACCCGGAATCCATGCCAGCCGGATAGTTGGATTCCGGGTTCATCGCTCCGCGATGCCCCGGAATGACGGGGAGAAAGTTTCCGCATGACCACCGTCACCCTCACTGCCGCCGAGCCTAAAAAATCCCGCATCGACTTCACGCGCCCGGTCCTCTGGCTGTTCGCCGCGTTCATGATCGTGCTGATCGTGCTGCCGATGTCGTGGCTCGCCGTGTTCGCGTTCACAGACAAGGCGCGCAGCCCGACGCTGCAGAATTTCGTCACGCTGTTCACCGACCCGGCGTTTCTCGATCCGCTGCTGACGACGGCGATCATCGCCACCACGTCGGCGGTGATCTGCTGCCTTGTCGCCGCACCGATCGGCTGGCTGGTGTCGCGCACCGACATGCCGGGGCGGCAGACCATTCGCGCGCTGGTGACCGCGTCCTTTGTCACGCCGCCGTTTCTCGGCGCGGTCGCCTGGGAATTGCTGGCGGCGCCGAACAGCGGGATGCTGAACCAGCTCTATCGTTTTCTCACCGGCGCCGAAGATCCGCTATTCGACATCTATTCGCTGACCGGGCTGATCTTCGTGATCTCCTGCTACACATTTCCGTTCGTCTTCGTGCTGGTCGCCAACGCGCTCGACAACATGCCCGGCGAACTGGAAGACGCCTCCGCCATTCTCGGCGGCAAGGCCTGGACCACGGCGCGGCGCGTGACGATTCCCCTCGCCCTGCCCGCTCTGGTCGCAGGCGCCTTGATCGCATTCCTGCAGGCGATGACGCTGTTCGGATCGCCCGCGATCCTGGCACTGCCGGCCGGCTTCCACACCATGACGACGAAAATCTGGAGCCTGTTCCAATATCCGCCAAAACTGGAACTCGCGTCTGCCGCCGCCGTGCCGCTGCTGCTGCTGACCATCCTGCTGCTGCAGGGCCAGAAGTTCCTGCTCGGCCGTCGCGGTTTTTCGGTGGTCGGCGGCAAATACGGCGCACCGCGCCAAGTGGAGATGAAGGGGTGGCGCTGGGCGGCGCTGGCTTTCTGCCTGATCGTGCTGCTCAATCCGGTGTTTCTGCCGTATTTCGCGCTGCTGAACGCGGCATTCTCGCCGAACGCCACCACACTGGTCACGCCGTCGACCGCAACGATGCACAACATCGTGTTCGTCTTCACCGAGTTGTCGTCGACCCAGCTCGCGCTCAAGAACACGGTGATTCTCGGCGCGTCGACGGCAACCATCGGCACCCTCCTCGCGCTCGTCGTCGCCTATGTCACCACCCGCCGCGTGATCGCGAGCCACCGCATTCTCGGCTTTCTCGCCACCGCTCCGGTCGCGGTGCCCGGCATCGTGCTCGGCGTCGGGCTGTTCCTGAGCTATACGCGACCGCCCTTCGTGCTGTACGGCACGCTGTGGATCCTGCTGCTAGCGTTCCTCACCATCAATCTTCCCTCGGCCTACCAGCAACTGCAGGCGGCGTTTGCGACCATCCATCCCGAACTGGAAGACGCCAGCCGTATCCTCGGCGCGACGCGCCTGCAATCGCTCTGGCAGATCACCGCGCCGCTGCTCCGCACCGGCGTGATCGCGACCTGGTGCTTCATCTTCATCGGCGTGATGCGCGAACTGTCGGCGGCGATCGTGCTTTTCACCTCGCAGACCAAGGTGCTGTCGGTCCTGATCTACGACCTCAACGAGAGCGGCGACCTCGCCGCGATCTCGGTGCTCGGCATCGCCATGCTGGTGATCACCTTCGCGGTGGTGCTGGCGGTGAACCGGATCCCTATGTCAGGCGGCGGCGCCGCGGCGCGGTTGCGGAATGGTTAGATTCGTAGGGTGGGCAAAGGAGCGTCAGCGACGTGCCCACCATTCACCGGGACTTCGATTGTGAGGGTGGGCACGCTTCGCTTTGCCCACCCTACGGTTTATACGTCTCGAACTGCGCCTTGAGCCGCTCCAGCGACGCCAACGGCTCCGCGCGATTGACTATGTATTTCCGCTCCACCAGCCACGGCAATATCCTGAGATCTATCGCGGGCGAGTGATGGATCACGTCGCCGTAATTGCCGAGATCGTGGGTGACGTCCTTCACGTCGCGGAAATCGTGCAGCCGCACATTGGGGAACTGCAGCAAGCGCGGGAATGCGTAGGCTGTAAACGAGTAGGCGATTTTCAAGGTCGCCGGCGAGGCGTCGCGCATCGCGACGAAATGGAGTATCGAGTAAGGCGCAAAATAGATATCGAAGGTGGCATCCGGGTTGCTACCGATCAACGCGACCGCGTCGCGCTCGAAATTGCTGACCATCGCGTCGTAATCGTAGCCTTCCGCGATCGAACTGCTGCGCGCCGGATCGGCCATGCGCCGGAAGGCGGCAACGGCATTTTGTGCATTGTAGGACCTGGCGACGTCGAGATCAGCCCGCAGCGTGTTGATGTCGTCGACACGCGGAATCGAGAACCTGAACATGACACCGTTGGTCAGCCGCGCGACGAGCGGCGCCACCGGCGGGATCGCGCGCGCTGCAATCCACAGCGATTCGCGCGCCATCGCGCCGCTGAACAG
>CADEDX010000383.1 GCA_902826195.1 uncultured Bradyrhizobium sp.
GGCTTTGCATCCTCCAAGGGCATGGGCCGCCACTGGTCGGGCGCGGCCATGACGGATGCGCTCGACGCCAAGGCCGATGCGTTTGCCGTGCTCGCGGCATCCGGTGCGCCGATGCAGGCGCTGCAGATTGTGCCCGGCGGCGCGGGCTGGCTGCATCCGGGGCGTTCCGGCACCATCCAGATCGGCCCGCAGAACGTGCTCGGCTATTTCGGCGAGTTGCATCCGCGCACGCTGGAAGCGCTCGGCGCCGACGGCCCGCTGATCACGTTCGAAGTCATCCTTGACCGCATTCCAGACGCCAAGAAGAAGCCGACTCGCGCCAAGCCGCTGCTCGACATCTCGGCGTTCCAGCCGGTATCGCGCGATTTCGCCTTCATCGTCGGTCGCGCCGTCAGGGCCGGCGATATCGTGCGATCGGCGCAGGGCGTCGACAAAAAGCTGATCACGGACGTGACCGTGTTCGACGTCTACGAAGGCAAGGGAATCGATCCCGACAAGAAGTCGGTCGCGATTGCCGTGACGATCCAGCCCCGCGAAAAGACCCTGACGGACCAGGAGATCGACGCGGTGGCGGCCAAGATCGTGGCCGAGGTGACGAAGAAGAACGGCGGCGTCCTGCGGGGATGAGCCTCTTCGGACTCATCCCCGCACAAGTCAGTCTCAACGCGGCGATCGCCATCTGCGTGATCGCCTTTATCTCGGGAACGGCGCGGGGATTTTCGGGGTTCGGCTCCGCGCTGATCTTCATGCCGCTGGCGAGCTCGATCGCCGACCCGCGGCTGGTCGCCCCCCTGCTCCTGATCATCGATTTCATCGCCGCCGCACCATTGCTGCCGGGCGCGTGGCAAAAGGCGGACCGCAAGGCGACCTCGATCATCGTGTTAGGCGCGCTGATCGGCGTGCCGATCGGCACCTATCTCCTCAGCCACCTCGAACCGGTGACGACGCGCTGGATCATCTCCGTCTTCGTGTTTGCATTGTTGTTGCTGCTGCTGTCGGGCTGGCGCTACCGCGGCAAGGACCACCCGGCGATTTCGATCGGCATCGGCGGGCTGTCGGGGTTTTGCAGCGGGCTCGCCCAGACCGGCGGCCCGCCGATCGTCGGCTATTGGCTCGGCCGCCCGCTGCCCTCGGTGATCGCGCGCGCCAACATCCTGCTGTTCTTCGGCGCGTCGGATTTCTTTTCCGGCGTCAGCTACGCCGTGGCCAGACTCATCACGCTGGACTCACTCAAATTCGCCGTGGTGGTCGGTCCCGTCTATGGCATCGGCGTCTGGTTCGGCGCGTCGCTGTTCGGCAAGGCCAGCGAAGCGGCATTTCGCACGATCTGCTACGCGCTGATCGCAGCAGCAGTGATTTTTGGGCTGCCGGCGCTGGATGGTGTGTTGCGGTGACAGGCTGCGTAGGATGGGTTGAGCCCTTGCGAAACCCATCAATTCCTTGCGCAGAGAGATGATGGGTTTCGCAAGGGCTCAACCCATCCTACGATTCTGTGCTCAACACCAAGTCGCAATACGCATAGCCATCACGCTCGACGCGCTCGCCTGATGTCACCGCCAGCCGCCGCGAGAACATCGGCCCAGCCACAACGCAGGTGTGAAACTCGCCATTCTCGCCGCAGGGATCGATACCTTCGGGCAGATCGGCCAGCAGCGCCGCATCGAACTTTCGTCCCGCGAACGCCGCCGGCATCTTCTTCAGATCGACGGTCGCAATATGCGCTTCCAGCCCGCTTGCGATCATCGCTCGCGCCAGTTCGGCCGTCGGCCGCTCCCACAACGGAAACACCGGGGTGATGCCGCTGCCTGCGAGCTTCTGCTCGCGATAGGCACGGATGTCCGGGAGGAAGAGATCGCCGAAGATCATGTGCGTGGTGCCATCGGCGACCGCCTGTGCGACGGCTTCACCCATCCTCGCCTCGTAAATCCCGTTCGGACAGGGATAAGGGATCGGCACGATCCGCTGCGGCAAACCCGCGGCCTCGCATTGCGCCTGCAGGATCTCCTGTCGCACACCGTGGATCGAGACCCGGCCGAACGTTTCGGTCACCGTGGTCAGCGCGCCGGCGACATCGAACTCGCCCGCACGCAAAACCTCATGCAGCGCAAACGCCGAGTCCTTCCCACTCGACCAGGAGATCAGGGCTTTCGGGCGTGCCATCAGTTGATCTGAGACCCTGTTCCACGCCGCCGAGGTTTCGACGGCCGCGCTTCCGGCTCCGGATCCTTTAGCGCACCGATCCGCCGCAAGGCTGCTTCCGCGGCTCGCTCGCCACTCTCCCATGCGCCGTCGATTGTGCCCCACAGCGTTTCGTGCGTGGCCTCGCCGGCGAGATAGATGCAGCCGAACGGCTCAGTCAAAACCTTTCGCTGCGATTGTCCGCCGGGCGCTGCCGCCGACATCGCGCCGAGCGCGAACGGCGCGGCGTTCCAGCGCGTCGCGCTGGATTTCTTCACCGCGGCGGCGGCCTCGCTGCCATACAGTTTCGTCAGCCATTCCACCGCGAACGCCACCATGGCCTGCTCGCCCTGCGCGGAGAGCTCGCGGCCGAACGAACCGCCGACGTCGAGCGTGCACAGCGTGGAGCCGCCACTGTTGGCCGACATCATCGCGGTCCTGGTCGAGTTGCTCTGCTCGATGACGACGTCGTCGCGGGCCAGGCCGAGCGGATTGCCGGCAATCTGCAGCGCGATCCGGTCGTAGCTGCCGAGGCTCAGTTTCGCGGCGGCATCGAGCACGCGCTTTGGGATATCAGGCGCGAACTTGATATTCCCTGAGGTCAGCACGTTGCTCGATACGGTGACCACGGCGGCGCGCGCGGCAATCTTGCCCGCAGGTGTTTCCACGCTGACGTCGCGGTTGCTCCAGACGATGCGGTTGGCCGGCGTCGACAGCGACAGCGGGACCTGCTCGCCGAGCTTTGCGATCAGCGTGCCGAGGCCCTGACGACAGCCGATCGCGGTATTGCGGTCCTGCGCGCGCGACTTGTCGCCGACCGAGACGTCTTTCAGATCCTTGCCCGAGAAACCGGCACCGAGCACGAACTCCGCGGTATCCGCCCACACGCCGAGGTCCTTCGGCAGCACGGAAGCGCAGGAGACATCGAAGCGGCGTGCGGCGTCGTCGACGGCGCGGTTGGCGCGCACCAGCGCTGCGAGGAACTCCTCGGTCTCGCCGGCGCGGGCATTACGGCGACCGATGCGGATTTTCTGACCCGACGGCGCGGTGATGATCTCGAGGCCGGCAGCGCGCGCCAGCTTGATCATCGGGTTGGTCTCGGGATTGTGCATCCAGCGCGCGCCGCGATCGAACGGCACGTCGAAGGAAGAAACGTCGGTCTGGCAACGTCCGCCGATCTGGCTCGTTGCCTCGACCACGATTACCTTGCGGTTCGCCGTCATGATGCGCCGCGCCGCAGCAATGCCGGCCGCACCGGCGCCGATCACAACAATGTCGGCTTCCCGCGGTAAGGGTGCGGCGCCGGCGCTTGCCCCGCAAAACACCGGGGTGGCCGCCAGACCTGCGGACGCCGACAGGAAGGTGCGGCGGGTCATTGTCATGTCATGGTTTCCGAGGCCTGAAAGAAGCGAGAACAGCCCGCGAACTGTGCCGCATCTCACGGGACGCAGCAACCATCAAGGTAAATCAATCATGATTGATCCGCAGCTCGCATGAACTAAATTGAAACGGCTTGCGACCATGATATGGAAACAAAAAAAGCGGAAGAAAAGCCGCTCTTGGGGATTTGCATGGGCGTAATGCTCGACACCATCGGCCAGCTGATTGCGGGATATCTCCAGAAGGAAGTCCCCGGCTACGAGCCGTTCACGCCCAGCGATCCCGAGCATCTGCGCGGCGTCATCGAGCCGGGCGATGTCCTGCTGGTCGAAGGCAACAACCGCATCTCCGGCATCATCAAGTACCTGACGCAATCGACCTGGTCGCATGGCGCGCTGTATGTCGGCCCGGTAGACGGCGCCTGCGAACCCGACGGCGAGCCGCACGTCCTGATCGAGGCCAATATCGGCGAAGGCGTGACCTCGGCGCCGCTGTCAAAATACTTTCCCTATCACACCCGCATCTGCCGCCCGATCGGCCTCTCCTACGAGGACCGCACCACAGTGTGCCGCTACGCCATCAACCGGATCGGCTTCGGCTACGACACCAAGAACATCGTCGACCTGATGCGCTATTTGATCCCGCTGCCGGTGCCACAGCGCTGGCGGCGGCGCATGATCGCGTTCGGCTCTGGTGATCCGACAAAGATCATCTGCTCGGCGCTGATCGCGCAGGCGTTCGACGCGGTGCGCTATCCGATCCTGCCCAAAATTACCCGCGCGGCCACGCGAAAAGCCCGGCGCGAGATCCTGCACATCCGCGACTCTTCGCTCTACATGCCGCGCGATTTCGACATCTCGCCCTATTTTGAAATCGTCAAACCAACCATCGTGAACGGTTTCGACTACACCGCGCTGCACTGGGCCGACAAGCAGAAGCCGCTCCGGGAGGTAGCGGGCGAGCTCGCCATGTTTCCCGAACTCAACTCGCCGCCGCTTGTTCCTGAAGAGATTGACGCGGAAGCGGCGCTTCCTGAGGAAGTCATGATCGAAGAAATAGCAGTTGAAGAAGTGACCTGCGCAACGACGATGGTCGAACGCGTCATCGTGTCGGAGCACTATCTCGCCGTCGAATACGTGCCGGTCCGCCCGCCGGAGCGCCGCATGAAGCCGCGCGACAAGGCGATAGAGGCGGCGTAAGTGCCTAAAACCTTCCTGCCAATGTCAGGCGCACGGCCAACGGCTCGGCCGGATGCACATGCCGGTCCGCCGCGCCGCCGATAGGCTCGCCCGGCAGCCGCGACAGATAGTAGTATTCGATCTGGCTGGTTTTCGCATTGAACAGATTGAGCACGTCGAGCTGCAGCCGCAACCCGTTGTCGAATTTGTAACCCGTGCGCGCATTGAAGATCAGCGACGATTGCGAACGGACGCTGTCGTCTTCGATCAAGGGACGTGGCCCGAAATAACGCCCGCGCAGCGCGCCGAACCAGCCGGTCTCTTCACCGAACGTCACGCCGCCCGCCACGACCCACGCCGGCGCGCCCGGAATGAAATTGCCGACAGGATCAACATCAGTGAAACGCGCGCGGGTGTAGGCGACATCGAGATCGAGCCGCATCCACGGCAGCACGTGATACTGGTTGGCCCACTCGACGCCGACGCGCCGGCTCGGGCGGCTCGGCTCGGTGGTGCCGGCATCGCCGACGAACAGCAATTCCGAATCGAAGTCCAGCACGAACACAGCGAGCGAACTGGCGAGGCCTTCGACCGCTCTGGTGCGGACGCCGATTTCGGCGCCTTTTGATCGTACCAGTAAGGGCACGCGGTCCTGTGGCGTCACCTTGTCGATGGGATCGACGGTGATCGTGGCGCCGCGAATGTCGTTGGAATGGAGGCCGTAGCCGGCATTGCCGTAGAATTTGGTCTTGTACCAGGGGCCGAGCACGATGCCGGCCTTCGGGCTCGTCATCGACGCCCGCGCATTGCCGGAATTTTCCGGCGTATCGCTCAGCACCCTCCCCGCGAAATAATCCTCGCGGATACCCACCGTGGTGCGCAGCCAGTCGGTCCAGCGCGCCGTGGTGTCGGCCCACAGGCCGACATTGCCTTCCCTGACGCTGTCTTCGCGCACGGTCGAGAGCGTCTCGCGCTGAAATGTCTTGAACAGGCCGACGCGGATATCGTCGCCACGCGTTTGCAGCCCGACGCGGGTCTGGGTCTGGATGCCGCCGACGCGCACATCGAAAGCATGGCTAGCGTTGAGACCGTAGACCGTGCGCCGGTCCAGCTGGCTGAACTGGTCGCCGTTGACGGGATCGTCCAGGAAGTAAGTGAAATTGTTGTAGAGCCGTAGCGCCGAGTTGATGACGTAGGCGTTGACCTTGGTCTGCCCGTACTCGCTCGACTGCGCAAAGTTGCTCGACAGCGAGAACCGGCTGGAAACGCCGCCATCGGTCGGGTCGAGCGTCCCGAAGCGGCCGATGATGCTCTGGTCGATCGCGCGCTGCGCCACCTGATCAGTCGAATTCCAGCCGTTCAAATACGCCATCGCCGATACCGTAAAGCCGTCGGTCGCGGTGCCCTGGCTGTAGCGCAGGACACTGTTGATCTTGCGAACATTGTCCGCCACGCCCCACGGGCCGTTGTATTTGACGCCCTCGATCGCCGCGAGCAGCATGCCCGCGCCGACTGCCGTCGACCCTGCTGCGAGGCCGCGGTGATAGCCGAAGGTGCCGTTGGTCGTCGCCAGAATGTTTTTGGGCAGTCTGTTGATGTAATCGATCGCGACTGCGCCGGCCGATCCGAAGTCGCCAATGTCGGCGAAATACGGCCCCTTGCGGACGTTCACCGACTGGATCAGCTCCGGGATCATGAAATTGATATCGGCATAGCCCTGACCGTGGCCGTGGGTCGACATGTTCACTGGCATACCGTCGACGCTGATGGCGAGATCGGTGCCGTGATCGAGATTGAAGCCGCGCAAGAAATACTGGTTGGCCTTGCCCTCTCCGGAATGCTGGGTGACGATCAGCCCGGGTACCACTTCGAGGGCTTCGCCGGGGCGCGCAAACGGCCGGGCGTCTACATCAGCGCCGCTGATGGCAGTGGCGGTTGCTGCGGCTGGCTGAAGATCGGCTGGTCCCGAGGAGGCAGACC
>CADEDX010000384.1 GCA_902826195.1 uncultured Bradyrhizobium sp.
AACGTGCATCTGCGTGACCGTTCCAGCGAAAGGCGCCGCGGCGACAAGGCGCGCGTTGGTTGCCGGAACGACCGTGGCCGGAAGCAGGGCGACCGCTTCGGTTTGGGCGGACTGAACTTTCTGAAGCTGAATTTCGAGGCGATCCACCTGCGCCTGGGTGACGGCAAGCTCTTTGGCGCCGGCGCGCGTCCCCAGAGGCATAAGCGACAGAAGGACCACCAGATATTTCAGCCGCGAGCAGCGCATGCAACCGTCTCCATCGTCGGAACCTGATCTATTGGCCCAGTCTCTGGCATGCGTATCTGAAAGGAAGCTGAAGGCGCTCCGGGCTGGCCGGCATGGCATGTTCAGGTTCATGTCAGCTTGTCTGTGATAGGATAGGGGCCGGAATTCAAGGAGGCACTCAATCCGTATTCTTCTGATCGAAGACGATGACGAGATCGCCCGGCGTCTGGTCGCCGGCTTGACGGCGGGCGGCTTCGTGGTTGAGCGCGCGGCCGATGGCCCTGACGGGCATGCATTGGGGGCAACCGAGCCCTACGACGCCGCCGTACTGGACCTCGGCCTCCCCGGAATGCAGGGCCTGGATGTCTTGCGACGATGGCGCGCGGCCAACCGCAAACTTCCCGTCCTCATTCTTACCGCGCGCGGGACGTGGGCTGAGAAGGTAGACGGCCTCAACGCCGGCGCCGACGACTACATCACCAAGCCGTTCCATATTCCCGAAGTGGCGGCGCGGCTTCGAGCACTCATCCGGCGCACGTCCGGGCTTGCGAACCCGTTGCTCGAGCATCGCGGCATTTCGCTCGACCCGGTCTCGAGTCGCGTCACGCGCGACGGCGAACCGGTCGAGCTGACCGCGAGCGAATTCCGCATGCTAAACTGTTTTCTGCACCGGATCGGCCGGGTGATCTCGCAGCAAGAGCTCATCGATCACCTCTACGCACTCGAAGATAGCCGCGAGTCCAATACCATTGAGGTGTACGTCAGCCGGCTGCGGCGCAAGCTCGGACCCAATCTCATCAAGACTGTCCGCGGTCTCGGATATCGAATGGAGTAATGGGAACGCATGACGAGCCTTAAAGGCCGCTTGATCGGCGTTGCTGTCGTCTGGATTCTCGTTGGGGTCCTCGTATCCGGGGTCGCACTGTCGACAGTCTTCAAGACGCATGTCACCCAACAGTTTTACGAGGAGCTCTATGTCCATTTGGACGAACTGCAGGGTCTTGTAACCGTCACGTCGTCGGGTCCGCACCTGCAGCGTCCGTTGAGCGATCCGCGCTATGACGTGCCTCTCTCCGGCTATTATTGGGAGGTCCAGAAGCCGGGACGCATTGTTGCCAGCTCCACTTCGTTGCAAGGCGGCGTGCTGCTGGGCATCCCCCCTGACGACCCGCCGGATGGTACCGTTCATACCCACATGATCGACGGCCCGACCGGGAAGGTTCTCGTCGCCGAGCGTGTGCACCGGTACAACCCTTCGGACCCGCCACTGCGCTTCATCATAGGGACCGACCGCCGCCATCTGGAAAGCGTTCTTCAAGGCTTCAACAGCACGCTGGCCTGGTCGATGGGCGCCTTCGCCGGTTCGATGATCATTGCCGCGAGCGGACTCATTCTGTTCGCATTGCGGCCCTTGAACTATCTTCGTACTGCCCTGAACAGGGTACGGTCCGGAAGCGAAAAGAAATTGCAAGGCAACTTCCCGCAGGAGGTGCAGCCCTTGGTCGACGAGTTGAATGCCATGCTGAGGTCGATGACCGAGCTAATGATCCGGGCGCGGGCGCAGGCGGGAAACTTGGCTCACGGTCTCAAGACGCCCCTCGCGATCCTCACTGACGAGGCCTACCGCATCGAGGACAAAGGCTTGCCGCAGTCCTCGGTGATCATCCTCGATCAGTGCAGGCGAATGCAGACACAGATCGACTACCAGATCGCCCGCGCCCGGGCAGTTGCGATGCACTCGGTTCCCGGAACGCTCACGTCTGTCGGCAAGGCCGGCGCGGAAGTGACCAGCGCCCTTTCGCGGCTCTACCAACCCAAAGGGATCGTGATCGAGAACGACATTCCGTCGACCGTGACGGCGGCATGCGACGCCCAAGACCTCAACGAGATGTTGGCAAACCTGGTCGACAATGCGTGCAAGCACGCAAAGGGACGCGTGCTGCTGTCTTGTGCCGAGGAATCGCCACAGCACACCGTTCGTGTTGTGGTCGAGGATGATGGACCCGGACTACCGCCGGAAGCCTTCGAGGTGGTCTTCAATGTCGGTGAGCGCTGGGACAGTGAGGCTCCTGGTTCTGGACTTGGCCTTTCGATCGTGCGCGATCTCGTGCGACTTTACGGCGGCGATATCGCTCTCGATACCTCGTCGCTCGGCGGGCTCAAAGTTGTTCTTGATCTCCCTCGCTTCCGAACTCTTGATGATCGAGTCAGCTGACCTTTCCGAAGCATACTATTGGCCAACCGGCTGATCCCGCTCAATGATCTTGTATCTTCAAGTCTCGGTCGATGCCTCGAACGACGTCGTTCAGTTTAGATCGGACCGATGGGTTTCTGATCCTGATCGGCAAGGAGCGAGGGGTCGATTCATGCCGGCGACGAACGAGCGCACGTCGACGATGCTACGGGACGCAACAACTCGTGCACAAAAGCGTCGTCTTCGGGAGTACAGATACTCGCTGCCGCTGCGTCCGAAAGCGATGTCCATCTTGGCGTCAGAACCATCGGATCGGTCCGAGCGGCCGTTGCCTACGAACAGCGCGTAGTCGCCGAAGCTCTTAAGAGTGGTGCCGCCTTTGCCGGTATCCCCTCCACGGTGACGGCCTGACTTATTCCTCCTGCGTATCTCCATTCAGTTGAGCGCCCCAGTGTAAGTCGACCCGAAGTCCGGACCGAACTTTTACTGGGTTGCAAACACCACCTCGCGAACGACGTTCCTGCGAATCGGAGTTGCTCCTTGTTTTTGTCGCGTTAGAGTGGCACCTAGCCTTCCAAATACAGCCCCCAACTACCGCGGCATGCGCCGCGACGCCGGCCCGCTGAGGAGCCTACGGATCGTAGCGGAATTGGTCGTTTTCTTCGGTCATTTTGGACAGTTGCCCGGCCCCAACAGCCGCAGCTGGGGTTCCTATGCACCAACATCGACCGGGAAGAAGAACCCGCGTTGAGCGCGAATGGCGATGCGGCCAGCCGACGACACCGCAAACTGCTCTTCACGTGTCGAGACGTTGGACACCAATTTGACACCGTGCCTTCTCCTCACCGGCGTTATACCAGCCGACATCCTTGATGCTCATCCTTGGCTCGTTACATCACCGTTATGTGGGAACGCTTTCATACTTCAGAATGGCTTACGGCTCAGCCCGAGCCTCTCCTTTCGGCAACTTGAGCCCCGAAGGTAGACCCTTGTCGACCTCCTTCGACCAAGCCCGATAGTAGGCGACCATCGTCATGATCCAAAGACCCGCGGCACCGACCAGGAGCTGGGCCACTACTCCCACTGACCCGAAATCCAGCACGAAGTGCGCGATGAAGGACAGGAACAGGCCAACGCAAAAGACAGGCAGCGACTGCTGACCGCATCTAATCATCGGCTTGAAGATTGGCCATTTCAGCCCCGGCCAATCGACCGGAATGAGCGAGACGACGATGAACATCAGGCTCACCAAATGGATCACCCGGTAAGGCGCGAGATTCGTCTTGTCGTTCGGAATAAATGTCTCTGCGATCGCGTCAGGAACGAACTGCCGCAATTCGGGAATCCGCTCAGCCAGCGTAATGGCGAGAGCAAACAGGACGAAGCCGATACTCAGGACGTAAAGGCTGCGAAACTGCAGAAGCCCTCGATTTGCCGCAGCTCCTCCGAGTGCCAGCCAGGCTCCGAAAACAAAGAGCAGCTGCCAGGTAATCGGATTGAAGTACCACACGCCCGCAGGATAGGAGGCAAAATTCCAGCCGTAATGGCGAGCAGCCAGATACAGGCCGATAGATCCGATCATCACCGCATTGCGCCATCGCAACATGAACCAAAGGAAGATCGGGAACGCGGCCATCAGCACGATGTAGAGCGGCAGAACATCGAGATTAAGCGGCTTGAACTTGAGCAGGAGACCTTGCAAGAGAGTCTCGACGGGCACGTTCATCAGGGGCGTGACGTTGAATTGATCCATCAGATGCGGATCGTCGAACTTATGCGAAAGATAGTGAACCGCAGTGAGGTAAAAAATGAAGATCAGCAAATGGGCAACGTAGAGTTGCCAGACCCGGCGCAACACTCTGGTAGCACCGATGACGAAGCCCCGCTCCATCATCATCTTGCCGAAAACAAGCGTCGCCGTGTAGCCGGAAATCAGCACGAAGAGATCGGCTCCATCGCTAAAGCCGTAGTTTCGCGTCGTGAACCATGCGAGTACGCTGTCAGGAATGTGCCCTAGGAAGATCAGCCAATTTGCCAGACCTCGAAATAGGTCCAGACGGACGTCGCGCTGGGACCTGGGCAGCACGGATCGGACGGCGATTACGTCTCGAATCCGGCGCCATACAGGCCTTAGGGCCCAACCGGCCGTACCGCCAAAGGTCTCGTCAGCCAACGTCTCTTTCTCCATTTCTTAATGATGAGTTTCCGCGCCTTCGAATGGAACGATTAGATTGCACTTATCCACTACGCCGGTCCGCTCAACGAGACCCTGTGGGCGATGAGGCAGCTGAGAGCCATGGTCAATACAGCGGTGAGGTTAGTGTGGGCCGACCCTTCGATCTAGCAACAATCGCTGACCTCCGGTACGGCGGACGATAAATTCCCGCTGCGGTGAGCATTAGCAGCTTGGATTCGAAGTCTTAGTGCTTGGCGATCTTGACGAAACAATCAAGGTCGAGGCTTCGCTGAACTAACGTCGCAAAGGCACCTTAAGGAATTGCGATACTGAGAAGAGGCGATCCCGCCGCGTGCAGAATCGCCTCAGTCCAGTCACTGTTACTTTGGACCGATGTGGTGGGGTTCACGCGGGCCGCCGCTGTAATGATGGCTCCCGCGCGGACCGGATTTCTTCGAGCCCGTCTTCTGCTTCTTGGAGCCAATGTGATGCGGAACCTCGGACTTGGGTCCACCAGAGTAGTGGTGGCTGCCGCCCTTTCCTTCTCCAGAACTCGTCTGCGCCATCGCAGGGAACGCAACGAAGGACATGGCACTCGCGGCAACTAACAGTTTACAGATATTCATTTCTCTTCCTCCTAATTGACCGAATAGGTCCAGAAAAATCAAACCACGCATGTGATCCGATAGCAATCAACCCGATGCTGGCATCCGGATTCATGCCCCTCTTCATGTCCGCGTTGATCTTTTCCATCGACTTCATCTAGGCCTGACTGGCATCGTCGGCGAAAGATGGCATCGACAGCGAAAACGCGATCAGGGCGTACGCCGTGGACGTCTTCGGAAGATTTCGCATCACACATTCTCCGTTGGTCGAAAGCACGCTGGTTGATTGAAAGCACGCTCACAAACGACCGTTGAAAACGATTGTTCCGCGACTTCGAAGACAACGGAACGCATGACTCAACTGGTGTTCATGCGCGCACCAGCACGCGCTGTCGACCGGACCTCGCCAGGTTTTCACGGTGTTTGGGTGCTCAAGACATCTGCGCTACGAAGGAACTCCTGCATTAACATTGAATGTAACCACCGCAGCGTCGCGGTAGCGAACGGCAATCCGGGCTGCCGCAGACGGGACGATCCTCGCGCCGCTCGCTTCTCCAATCTCGACCCGAACTCCAGCGCCATGCGAAGAGGCGGCGTCACGACGCCGGACGCTTCGGCCCCTATTTTCCTTTCTGCATCTTCGTGATCGTGATGCCGGCGGTGGCCCGCTCGGCTTCGAACTGGACCTTGTCGCCCACCTTCACGTGCTTGAGCATCGAAGGATCCTGGACGCGGAACACCATCGTCATTCCGTCCTCGTTCATATCGAGGTTCTTGATGGGACCATGCTTGAGGGTGATTTTCCCGGTGGCTTCGTCGATCTTCTTGACTTCGCCGTTAACCATCGCTGTTTGCGCTAATGCGCCAGCGGACGGCCACGCGAGCGACAGCGCGAGAGCGGTAATTACGAACTTATTTGCCTTCATCTTGAACTTCCTTTGTTCGGTTTGATCTGTGCTAACCCCATTGATGCCCCACCCTTCTTGTTTCGCACCTCGTTAGCGAGCGACCTCCGGTCACTTGGACTTTTGCATCTTAGTGATAGTCACTCCTTCCGAGGCGCGCTCGGCTTCGAATTTGACTTTGTCGCCTACCTTCAAGTTCTTGAGCATGTCTGGATCGTTGACACGCAGGACCATTGTCATTGCGTCCATCTCGAGGTTTTTGATCGGTCCGTGCTTGAGCGTGATTTTTGCGGCGGCAGCATCGATCTTTTTGACCTCGCCCTGGACCATGGCGTTCTGCGCGAATGCAGCCGCGGAGGTCAGCATCGAGGCAAGGACGACGGCAATCTTCAGATTTCTCATATGAATCCTTGTTCCTATGGAGGTTAGGTCACGTGGGCTACTTCACGGTCACAGTGCCGATCATGCCGGACTTCCGATGCCCCGGAATCAGACACGCATACTCGAACTGGCCGGTTTTGGAGAACTTCCAGACGATCTCATCCGCCTTCTTCGGCTCGAGCCGCTTTGCGTTCGGATCGTCGTGCTCCATGTCG
>CADEDX010000385.1 GCA_902826195.1 uncultured Bradyrhizobium sp.
GGCGGCAGCGGACGACCGCTGGCGCCGGGCATGCTGGCCTCGCACTATGCGCCACGCGCGCGCGTGCGCCTCAACGCGCACGGGGTCGAGCCTGGCGAGGCATTGCTCGCCTTTGGCCTCGGAGCAATTTCGGGAATTGACGCCGCCGCCGCCGTGATGAATCTGTCTGAACGCGGCGATCTCGACGAGGCCGCCGCCAACCTGTTCGGCCATCTTCGCGCGCTCGACGGCAAGGGTGTGCACGCCATCGCGGTGATGCCCGTTCCGGACGAAGGTCTGGGTGAAGCCATCAACGACCGGCTGCGCCGCGCGGCCGTGGCGCGCGAATGAGCGGACGGGAACGAAAGAGAAGAAAATGAATATCCAAGGCGCCAAACCGGCCTCCCTGCCCCCGCTTCCCGCCGAGCTGATCGCAAAGTTTCGCGCCATCGTCGGCGACAAATACGCGGTGACCGATGCCGCCGACATCGCGCCCTACGTCACCGAGGAACGCGACCTGTTCCACGGCCGCTCGCCGCTGGTGCTGCGGCCGGGATCGACGGCCGAAGTGTCCGCGATCTGCAAGCTCGCCAGCGCGCACAAAATCGCGCTGGTGCCGCAGGGCGGCAATACCGGCCTGGTCGGCGGGCAGACCCCGCATCACGGCGAGGTGGTCGTCTCGCTGCGGCGGCTCGACAAGATCCGCGAGATCGATACCGCGTCCAACACCATGACCTGCGAGGCCGGCGTGGTGCTGCAGGTCGCGCAAGCGCGCGCGGCCGAGGTCGATCGGCTGTTTCCGCTGTCGCTCGGCGCAGAAGGGAGCTGCACGATCGGCGGCAATCTCTCCACCAATGCCGGCGGCACCGCGGCAGTCGCGTACGGCGTCGCGCGCGAAATGGCGCTCGGGCTCGAAGTGGTGCTTGCGGACGGGCGGATCCTGAACGGATTGTCAAAGCTGAAGAAGGACAATACCGGCTACGATCTGCGCAACCTCTTCATCGGCGCCGAAGGCACGCTCGGCATCATTACGGCCGCGACGCTAAAACTGTTTCCAAAACCGCGCGCAGTGGAGACCGCCTATGTCGGCCTCAAATCGCCGGCGGAGGCGCTTAAACTACTGTCGATTTCGCAGAACGAGGCGGCCGGCAGCTTGACCAGCTTCGAACTGTTGGCCGACATCGCCGTCGATTTCAGCCTCCGCCACGGCATCGACATCCGCGACCCCCTGGGCAGTAAGCATCCCTGGTACGTGCTGATGGAATTGTCGTCATCGCGCGACGACGCCCGCGCCGCGCTGGAATCGATCCTCGCCAAGGGCATGGAGGAAGGCATCGTCGACGACGCCGTGATTGCGGCGAACCTTTCGCAGCGCGCCGGCTTCTGGAAATTGCGCGACGAGATGTCGGCGGCTCAAAAACCGGAAGGCGGGTCGATCAAGCACGACATCTCGGTGCCGGTCGCCACGGTGCCGGAGTTCATCGCGGAAGCCAACGCAGCGGTGGTGAAGCTGATCCCGGGCTCACGGCCGGTGCCGTTCGGCCATCTCGGCGACGGCAACATTCACTACAATGTCAGCCAGCCGGTCGGCGGCAACACCGCCGACTTCATGTCACGCTGGCACGAGGTCAACGAGGTGGTATTCGCAATCGTCATGCGGCTGGGCGGATCGATTTCGGCCGAGCATGGCATTGGCGTGCTCAAGCGTGACGAACTGCCCGACGTGAAAGACAAGGTCGCGATCGAACTGATGCGCGGCATCAAGGCGATGCTCGATCCGTTGGGCATCATGAACCCGGGCAAGGTGCTGTGACGGTATCGGCCGCGACGACAAATTCGGCCCTCGCCGTCGCCGAAATCACGGACGCGGACGTGACTGATGTGATCGCGCTGTGGCAGGCCTGCGGACTGACGCGGCCATGGAACGATCCGGCCAACGACATCGCGCTCGCCCGCCGCGGACTTAACGCGACGATCCTGATTGGCCGCGACGGTGGCTCTATCGTCGCGACCGTGATGGTCGGCCATGACAGCCATCGCGGCTGGGTCTACTACGTCGCCACCGATCCCGATCGTCGCGGGAGAGGTTTTGGCCGCGCCATCATGAGTGCGGCCGAGGACTGGCTGCGCGCGGCCGGCATCGCCAAACTGCAATTGCTGGTCCGGCGCGAAAACGCCAAGGCGGGAGCGTTTTACCGGTCGATAGGTTATGCCGAAGCGCAGACCATCGTGTTCGCCAAATGGCTCGACGGCCGCGAGCCGACGCCGTGACGGCGAAGGGTATTCGATGAGCATCTCCGATCGCGTCCGGATCAAGAACACCACCGTGCTCTCCGACCGGCACTACCGGTTGAACGAGGTCGAATTCGACTATCGGCGCGGCGACGGCGAATGGCAGGCCCAGAAGCGAGAGGTGTTCGACCGCGGGCATGCCGCGGCGCTGCTGCCGTACAATCTCGTCGGCCGCACCGTCGTGCTGACGCGTCAGTTCCGCCTGCCGGCCTATCTCGCCGGCCATGACGATCTGCTGATCGAGGCCGCCGCCGGCATGCTCGACGACGAAACACCGGAGAAACGGATTCGCGCGGAGGCGGAAGAGGAAATCGGTTATCGGCTGCACGACGTGCGAAAGGTGTTCGAGGCCTTCATGAGCCCCGGCGCCGTCACCGAGAAACTGCACTTCTTCGTTGCGGAGTATGATCCCGCGATGCGTGTCGGCAGCGGCGGCGGCCTCGCCGAGGAAGGCGAGGATATCGAGGTGCTGGAGTTGTCGATCGAGTCTGCGCTGGCGATGATACCCGGCGGCCGCATCGTCGATGCGAAGACCATCATGCTGCTGCAACACGCCGCGCTGCATATTTTCCGGTGAGCATTGCTCCATCAACCTGTCGTTCCTGCGCACGCAGGAACCCATACCGCGTGATCTATCGATAAGAAGCAGGTAGTAGACGCTCTGCCTCGTGCAACAGTCCGCCATGGCCTGCCGAGGCGAAGCCGTCTGCCAGCGAGCCATCTCCACCCGCCGCGGCGTATGGGCCCCTGCGTTCGCAGGGGCGACGAGGTGATGAGCGTGGAGTGGAGCCCTACCTCAAAACAACGAGCCCTGCCCGTCATCCTCCGCCGCCGTCACCTTGCGCGCCGCGGCCTTCTTGGGCTTCGGCTCCTCCGCCGCGCGCTGTTCGTCGGTGATCGGCAGCAGCAGTTGCGCGTCGTCATTGACGACGCGATTGACCCGCGTGGAAATCTCGTGCCAGGCGAACTCGCCCTCCGCCGGTCCGCGCAGCAGCGGCATGATGTCGTCGGCGTTATCGAGGCGGACGTCGAGCCAGCGCTCGAATTCCTCGGGCGCAATCGTCACGGGCACGCGATGATGCAGCGCGGCGAGGTCGCGGCTGGCCGCCGCGGTGATGATGGCAACGCTATCGGTCTCCTCGCCGTTCGGCCCCATCCAGGTTTCCGCAAGCGCGGCAAAGCCCACCGGACGGCCGTCGCGACGGTGGATGAAAAACGGCCGCTTGCGGCCACTCAAATCCTGCCATTCGTAATAGCCGTCCGCCGGTATCAGACAACGCCGACGCTTGATGGCATTCTTGAACGCCGGCTTTTCGCGAACCGTCTCGGAACGCGCGTTGATCAGGAGCGTAAAACTACGGGGTTCTTTCACCCAGGAAGGAACCAGTCCCCATCGCATCAGCCGGAAATGACGACCGCCATTCTCAAGAATGACGACCGGTACGGGCTGCGTCGGCGCAATATTATACCGCGGCGGGAAATTCGGCAGCTCACGGTAGCCGAGTATTTGCCGTAGCGCTTCAGGCGGTGAGGTAATTACAAAACGTCCGCACATTATCTGGCCAACATAAGCTTCCGTTCAACCAGTGTTAACCCCGCGTGCTAACAGTTGAGAGAATGACCGCCATGGCCGCCAGAGAAGTGCGATCCGATTCCCCGACAGCCCCGCCGACCGGCCGCATTGACGAGGCCCGCGCGGAGCAATTGCGCGCGGCCAATATCAATCCCCGTACCGGGCTCGCCACCGACTACCTGAATCATTTCAACGAAGCCATCATGCTGCTCGAGATGGTTCCGGACATGCCGGAATGCGCGGAGGATTTTCTCACCTGGACTCCGTTGTCCTACGCCGAGCATTTCTGGGCTTCCAACTTTAAGGCCCGCGACCTCGCGATCGAGGCCTATGAGTGCGCCGATCCGAAGATCCGCGCCAATTTCGACAACCTGACCGCCACCATGACCTCGATCCTGACCGCGGTGGGTAACGCCATGCGCGAGGCCCAACAGGACAAGACCCGCGCCACGCTGGCCGAGCAGGCCACCGCCTGGGTCAAGCCGCTGGTGGCGCTGGCCGGCGGCGTGATTAACGGCAGCGTCGAGGGCGACGTCGAATCGGTTATGTCCGGTTAGACCTGCGCGAACCGATCGGGCATGATCCCGGCAAGTTCCCTGTGCAGTGGATTCCCCTTGGCCGCTCCTGTCCAGCCGACCCGCCCCCAGCTCGCCGTCAGTGGCGCGATCTTCCGCAACGGCAAGGTCCTGCTGGTACGCCGCGCCCGCTCGCCCGGCATGGGCTTTTATTCCTTTCCCGGCGGCCGCGTCGAATTCGGCGAATCGCTGCATAACGCGCTCCACCGCGAGGTGGATGAGGAAACCGGCTTGCGGATCGAGATTCTGGGCCTGGCCGGCTGGCGCGAGGTGCTGCCCGCGGCCGGCGGCGGCGGCCACTATATGATCATGTCGTTCGCGGCGCGCTGGACGGCCAGGGAGCCTGTCCTGAACGACGAGCACGACGATTTCAAATGGCTGGCGCCGGATGGGATCGGCGACCTCAAGGTCACCGGCGGCCTCCTGGAGGTCATTGAGGCCGCCCGGAAGCTGGTCTAGGCGGCCTTCCAGCCTTGCCTCGGGCGTATTGAGGGGGCATATCGGCACCTCAAATGCTCAAGCATGCCCTCGCCGTCCTCATCCTCGTATCGGCCTTCCACGTGGCCCCCGCCCGGGCCCAGGATGCCGCCGCGCCGTTCGACGGCGACCTGCAGCGGCTGGCCGAGATTCTCGGCACGCTGCACTATCTCCGCGGCATCTGCGGCTCCAATGAAGGGGCGAAATGGCGCAACGAAATGCAGGCGCTAATCGACGCCGAAACCCCGTCCGGCGACCGCCGTGCCCGCATGATCGCGGGCTTCAACCGCGGCTATAACGGCTTTCAGCAGACCTACCGGACCTGCACGCCCGCGGCCTCGGTCGCGATCCGTCGCTACATCGAGGAAGGCTCGAAGATCTCGCGCGACCTGACCGCGCGCTACGCGAACTAGGGCGATGGATTTGGACGCGATCTATTTCGACCTCGACGGCACGCTGACCGACCCCAAGCCGGGGATCACCCGTTCGATCCAGTACGCGCTGCAACGGCTTGATCATCCGACCATCCCGAGCGAGGACGAATTGACCTGGTGCATCGGGCCGCCGCTGCGCTCGAGCTTTGTGAAGATGCTCGGCGATCACACCGCCGACCGCGCGGTGACGCTCTACCGCGAGCGGTTTTCCGACGTCGGCCTTTACGAGAACCGTGTCTATGATGGCATCAGCGAGGTGCTGACAACGCTCCGCGCGTCCGGTCACCGGTTGTTCGTCGCCACCAGCAAGGCGCATGTTTACGCTGATCGCATCATCGATCATTTTGGCCTGCGCGATCACTTCGAGCACGTGTTCGGCGCTGAGCTCGACGGCACGCGCGCGGATAAATCGCATCTGCTCGCGCATGCGCTGAAGCAAGCCGCCGTCGATCCGTCGAAAACCCTGATGATCGGCGACCGCAGCCACGACATGGTCGGCGCGAAAAACAACGGCATGCAACGCATCGGCGTGCTCTACGGCTACGGCAGCCGGGACGAGTTGCTGGAATCCGGCGCGCAGCACGTCTGCGCCACGCCGCCCGCAATTTTGGCGTGTGTTTCCTGACATGGCCCGAGCCGGGCCGGGCTGGCTGAAATTCAGGCAGCGCGTTAACCCTTTTTAAAGATGTGGCCTAGGCGGGTCTGCGCCGCGTGCTAGAGCTTGTCGCGATAAAGCGCGTGCCGCCCCGGTTCGCGCGCCAATTTCGTTGAGTTTCATGAGCCGCCCAGCCCCTTCGCCGATCGCTCGCGATCCGCTGCCCGACCTCGACCAGAAGCAGACCGCACTGAGCTATTTGAGCGAGGCCTGGGCCGACGCGCGCCACGAGGGCGTCGACGGCGACTGCCTTGCGCAGGCGAGCCTGTTCACGGCGCTGGCCGAACTGGTCTCGACCTATGGCGAGGACGCCGTGGCGAAATTCGCGGAAGGTCTTTCCGCGCGCGTTCGCAATGGCGAGTTTTCGTTGAAGCTGGCGAAGCAGTAGCTGAGCTCCTCTGTCGTCACCCGCGCAGGCGGGTGACCCAGTACGCCGCGGCCCCTCGATTCAAGAACTGTCGTCTCTGGAATACTGGGTCCCCCGCCTGCGCGGGGGACGACACTTACGTTGGAGCAACTGGCCCTACGCCTTCAGCGTCTCCAGGAACCGCACCGGCTCGCCGGTCGACAGCGCCGCCACCTCGCCCTGCCACATCACGCGCCGGCCGCGCACGAAGGTGCCGACCGGCCAGCCGGTGACGCGCACGCCGTCATAGGGCGTCCAGCCTGCCTTCGAGGCCACCCATTTGTTGGTGATGGTCTCG
>CADEDX010000386.1:0-1180 GCA_902826195.1 uncultured Bradyrhizobium sp.
CCGGTGACATCGTGCTGCTGCGTCCGGGCGAGCGTTGTTCTGTCGACGGCGCCGTGATCGAGGGCCACTCCAAGATCGACCAGAGCCTGATCACCGGCGAGACCTTGCCGGCGAAGGCGGGGCCGGGGACTCTGGTCTATGCCGGCACGCTCAATCTGTCGGGCACCTTGCGGGTGCGGGTGTCGTCGGCGTCCGAAGGCACGCTGCTGGCGGAAATCAGCCGGCTGCTCGACAACGCCGTGCAGTCGCGCTCGCGCTATGTGCGCCTCGCCGACCGGGCTTCGCGGCTCTATGCCCCCGTCGTGCATGCCGCGGCGCTGCTGACCATGCTGGGCTGGGCGGCGGCTGGTGCTACCTGGCACGATGCCATCGTCACCGCGATCGCCGTGCTGATTATCACCTGCCCCTGTGCGCTCGGGCTCGCGATTCCCGCGGTGCAGACCGTGGTCGCCGGCGCCATGTTCCGGACCGGCGTGCTGCTCAATTCCGGCGACGCGATCGAGCGGCTGGCCGATGTCGACCATGTCGTGTTCGACAAGACCGGCACGCTGACCTTGCCGGAGCTCGACGTCACCAACGCCGCCGACGTTCCTCGTGACGTCTTCGAACTCGCCGGACGGCTGGCGCTGGCCAGCCATCATCCGGTCGCCGCCGCGGTGGCGCGGGCGTCCGGCGCAAAGACGCCGTTGGCCGGGATCGAGGAGATCGCGGGCGAGGGCGTGAAGGGCGTCGTCGACGGAATCGAGGTGCGGCTGGGCCGGCCGTCGTTCTGCGATGCGGACGCGATCGCCCAAAAACTCCTCGACGGAGATCCCGAGGCATCGGTCGTGGCGTTCCGGCATGGCGAAACGCGGCATGTGTTTGCCGTGCGGCAGCGCCTGCGCGCCGATGCGGCCGGCGCCATCGCCACGCTTCGCAAGGCCGGGATCGAGGTCGAGATATTGTCGGGCGACCGGGAGGAGGCGGTACGCCATGCCGCCGAGACACTCGGGGTTCAGGAATGGCGTGCGGGCGTCACGCCGGCCGACAAGATCGCCCGCATCGAGGAGTTGAAGCGGCGGGGCACAAAGGTGCTGATGGTTGGCGACGGCATGAACGACGCGCCGGCGCTTGCCGCCGCCCACGTCTCGATGTCGCCGGTCAGCGCCACCCATCTGAGCCAGGCGACCGCCGACCTGGT
>CADEDX010000386.1:1280-6674 GCA_902826195.1 uncultured Bradyrhizobium sp.
CCAACTTCCGCCAAGAATCAGACCCAGCCTGAACACGCCATTCCGGGAGCGAGCCCCGCGGTGGTGATGGCCCGGCGCATGTCGTCCGGAACCTGTCGTGCGCCGGGCCAACAATCTGCGATGGACCGCTCCGCGTGGCGCCGCCAGTCGCTTTTCCATCCCCGCCACCAAGAGAAAGAGCCGCCCGGGCGGTCACCGGACGGCTCATTTCCGCAACTGCCGGTTCGCGACCGGTTCCATTGCCTGATTTCGGCGAGGCCGCGCGCTGGCTCCGGCCTCTAATCGTTCGGGTACTCAGCCCCGCGCGACTGAATGTGATACTAATCCATAAAATTTTAGCGGCAATCGAAACGGAAAATTAAGGTTACCGGGGACGCTGGTGTCCAGGGGCGGGCGGAGTCGCACGTGCTCCGTTTGAGTATTTCGCAGTTTGACCTGAAGCCGTCACATCCGCTTTGTGGTCAAGGCAGAGCCGGTCGACCAGCGCGACGCATCGTATGCGGTCAGCGAGATGCATCGCCATCAATGGCGGAGGTCCTAGCCTCGCGAGAGTTAAGAGTAGAGCCGTCGCTGTCTCAACCCACCGACGGCTTTTTCGTGCCGGGTTGCATCAGCCCTTTATTTCGCCGGATTTCTGTCACCACTCTATGGCGTGTTAAAAAATCCTAGGGGAGAGACGACCGTGGCAGTAGGTACAGTAAAGTGGTTCAATGCGACGAAGGGCTATGGCTTCATCCAGCCCGACACCGGTGGCAAGGACGTGTTCGTCCACATCTCGGCCGTCGAGAGAGCAGGTCTCAGCAGCCTGAATGAGGGCGCTAAGGTAAGCTACGAAGTGACGGCCAACCGCGGGAAAGAATCCGCCGAAAATCTCAGGGTAGGTTGACCGTCGTAGTCATGCCAATGGACCTGCCGGTTCACGCTGGCGGGTCTTGCCTGTCAGGCCGCCGGACGGTCCTGGGGATCGTCCCGATTGTCATCCGCTGGCAGGACCTCAGGCTTCGCCGTGCCCAGCTTCTTCCTCATTCCTGCGGGATAGAAGTTCCTCGGACGTCGGGTCAGAATGGTCACATACTGGAACCTCAAGACAGTGTACCCGGGTGTCGGCTGGGCTAGGGATCTCCGGCCCATGCCCGAGCAATCCATCAATTAGATGACAAGGCGAACAACCGGCCTCGGGTCGACGCGCTTCCGAAAGCTGCGTCGGCAAGCGACGCGTGAAGGCCATTGGTTTCTGCGTGTCCAAGGCATACATCATGATCGCGATCGACCAGTCCGCTGCCAACTATTTCGTATGATGCCAATCCCATTGCATCCTCCAGCTCAATGCGTGTTGGTTTCCTGCCATTTTTCTGGGTCGGACTTCTTTGTGCCGGAACGCTGCTCATTCTCCGGATTGCCCTCCCAAGGCTTATCGGTTTGCGAGTGCGAACCCTGATCAGTTTTTTGCCTGGGATCGTCGAGTGGGGATTCTTTGCTCATAGGGATACCTCCAAGTCGGGCAATCCATGTCGTTTCGCAAAGTTCCAACATCCGCCGGTGAGTGGCGAGTCAGTCATGATGGGAAGTCCGAGAACGTTTATCAGACCAAGGAATCCGCATTCGAGGCAGCAGTGGCTGCGGCTTCGCTCGCACTTCGCCAGGGCCATGAGGTGCGAATACTGGCTCCCGGCCATGATACGGCAACAGGCGCCGCAAATCCCGGCTAGGCACTCCATCCGCGGCGTTAAGTCGAAGGAACAGACGATGGCCCCACGATCGCTCATAGTTTGGATTTGTGTCGCAACTCTAATTTCGCCGGCATTTGCTTTTGCGCAAGGCAGCGCGGGCACGGGCAACACAGCAACCGGTCTCGGGACTCCATACGGTCCCGCGGGACCAGGAAAACAAGGAGGAGGTTGGACTCAGCAACCCGGGGCAGCAACGAACACGACGGGCCGAAACCTCAATGCCACGCCCGCTCAAAGAAATTCGATGCCGCCGACAAATGCGATTCCGCGAGACACGCGCAGCTACCGTAGATAATCGGGCGGACAAACGGACGCAACAAAAGACCGCTCGAAGGCGAATTGGAGAATTGGAGTGGGTCGGCAGCTGCTACGACTTAGTGCGATAAAATATTCGGGCCCACCGGGCGCTTGATTTCCCATGAAGGCCGTTCTCGACATTATCCAAGCCGCGGATCAGAACGTACATGCCGGTGAGTGCGCCTGCCGCGCGCGACAGCCAGCGCAGCCCCAGCGACGGCTCTTATCCGAAAGGCATATCCAGTCGGACAAACTTAAAGGCGCGGTATTGGACGCTTTCTGGGCAGCGGAATACGATCCTTCAACGGGAGCCGGTCAGCACTCGCGGACGCCTGCGCTATTGGCATCTGCCTGAGGATTGCTTGCGCGGCCTCTAGGTAGGCGACCGCATCGTTCGGAACTAGATGTTTGGGTGCGCTTATCGAGGCCGTTGTGTCCGCACCACCGAGTGTAGGTTTGGCAAGAAGCAATTGATGTCCATCTTTATCCCGAGGGATTGGCGGGTGAATGAGATAGGTAACGCACGCGGCCACCGTGGCCGCGGCTAAAACAGCGGAAATAATGAGGTGCGAACCGATCATTTTCCGAGCTTTTAAATCTCAGTTTGAAGATTGCATCTCTTTCCCGGGCGGCAACCGTTGCCCGGAATCACCAACAGCAAGAGAATTGAAGCGCCGGACGCGAATCATTTTGACTGAGCGTCGAAGTCCCGTTTTATACTCGGATTTATTGTTTGCCGCATATTTATACCGCCAGGTGACCGATGTTTTTTGAACTGGTCGCAGCAGTCCTTTTAATTTTAAGCGCAGGCATTTTGGTCGCCCACGCCCTCGATGCATATCGATCGTCGGACAGGCCGTCCTTTTTCCGTTGGAACGCAGGAATACGATCCGACCGATCGCGACATGTTCACGGCGCTACGCCCTCAACGGAGGTCGATCCGACTACTCACTGAATTATTCGTCTCTCTTCAGCTTGCGCTTACCCCAGTGATGTTTTTAGCGTCGGGATTGAACACGCGCTCGACGTCGCGGCTCAGTTCTATCATGACTCCGATCCGAGCCAGCATCGCGTGGCCGCCGCGGCTGCAGAGCATCAGTGCCTCGATCGCCGCTTGCATTCAGGCAGGTCGGCTTATTCCTTCGTCAACTCGGTGATGTAATCCGCCGCGTCCTTCAGCGTGACCCGTCTGCCGGCCGTCAGGCAAAATGATTATCGCCGAACTGCGCCGGCAGGCGACTCGTGAAGGCCACTGCGCGCAGCACGTCCAGGCCATCACGATCGCAATCGACCAGTACGCCGAGAAGGCGTTGGGGAACCGCGACTACTCTCTCAACAAACCCTACGGCGTCGGCAAAAAAAGTTGCGAGCACGAGCAACAGAACGACCAGCCCAATGGTGTCCGTGTCGTCCCAAATCGTTTGTGCAGTGAATTGTGCGTAGCTAGCTGAAAACGAAATTAATCGGCAATATCAATGTCTCTGGCGGAAGAGGTGTTCTGTCAACCTAATTGATTTTGCTGTACTTTTTAGCCACCCCCGAAGGCTAGCTACGGTTCTGGCCACGGGGAGGGCAGGAGACCGCTTTTAAATTCTTCCCACAGGCGGGATTATCCAAAGCCGAAGTTCTGAAGGATGTAGGCGCCTCAGGTGGGTGCCTGTCCTAATTGGGACACCCGTACCTGATTTGGCTGTCAGATGAAGACCGGCCTCATAATCCTGTTTCTCGCTGCCAACCTGGTCTCCGGCTGCGCGACCAACAGCAATCCGATGGCTGACGCGCCATCATGGATGGGCGGACTGCCAGCCGATGCGCCCCCGAGGCGTGGCACGAAGGCCTATGAAGCTTGGCAAGCTGAACGAGATAAAGAAGCGGCGCGACCGAAGACCAAGCAATAAATTGCGCACCGCAGAATGATGGATCGAGCTCGAGCCCAGGCTCTAGGAAGCCCGCCCGTGCGCCGTCCGTCGCCTGCCGTCGAGGGGTGCTGGTCGATCGGCGCCAGCGTGTAGTCGAGGCTGCGGTTACACGAAAGAGGCCGCCGACAGGGGCGGCCTCGGTCGATGCAGCCAATCGCTGGTTGCACTTTGCTATAAAATCTACGGCGGCGCTGAAACTGAAGTCAGGGGTCAAACGTACGCCTCCAGTACATCTGGAGGATGTAGCGATGATGATTAACGTGATCGTGGCGATCCTGTCGTTGGTTTGTGCGTTTATCCTCATAGCTCATGTGGTTGAAGCTTACCTGGATGTCCGGCCGCAGGAACCTGAGAGGCGAGCTGACGCCGAGCCGCCGGCGGGTGGCTGACCTCAGCCCGGGTGAACCGGCGGCGGCTGTCTAACCAGGGCCTGGAAAGGCCCTGACGCGGTTCGGATCGTGAGACCGCCGGACGCCATGGATTTGAGATTTGCTGGCATCCGCGTCGCCCGGTTTCCAGTCGGGTAGGCGATCGTGCCACCTCGGAGACGGGCGGCAACGCGCTGCGAAGATCATGAACCGGATGACAAATCGCAAGGAATCGGTTCTCCTGTAGTGGAACTTCCAATTTGTTGCCGCGTTTGGTTGGTTCGCATGACAAGCGTTCTTTCAACGATAGCGCTCCCGCATTGGCTGATGATCGCCGGCACGCTTCTTCTGTTGCTGGGACTTTTGGGGGCGGCACTGCGTCGACGAAGCGTCGAAGCTAAACTGAATCTAGCAGCGAGCCAACGGACCTTATTCAAGCCTCCCGCGTATGAATCGCCTGAAGAGTTTTATGACTTGGTGGCTAAGGAAAAGCCCAACGATCGGTTGGCCGAAAAGGTCGACGATCCTGCGGAACTGTTACTTCGTTTGGCAGGATTGGAATTGACTAGCAGAAATTGAAGGCCGGGTGGTGCTGCTAACTGCCACTCAACGCCGCAGCTTCGAAGCTTTTCAGGAAGTGAAATGTCATTCACAGTTTCCGCGACTGTCGACGGTCATAGGATTGTTGCACCTGCCGAGACTGCAAAAGAAGCTTTCGCCAAAGCGATCGAATGGCAAGTCGCACAACAGTTTACAGATGTCGCCATCAGTGAGGGCAGCAAGAACTATTCGATCGCTGAGTTTTCAGCAAAAATTGCTCTTGCCGAAATCACCGTTACCGAGCGAAGTTTCGATAGCTTCTGATTTGGTCGCCGCATTTCTAAGTAAAACTTATCCCGGCTCCGTGGCAGAGAAGCAACTCTCTACGTTGCACTAAACGGGAACTTGTTTTTCAGCGGGACAGAGCGCTAGCAAATCGTTTAGACATCGCTCCCATAATTTCATGGCTCAAGTTGATCGCGTGCTTAATCAATGCTCCCGCACATCGCGGTGGGCAAGCGCAACGTGCTGACCGCCGAC